>JBBQKM010000026.1:0-15456 GCA_038326915.1 Sphingomonadales bacterium | reverse complement strand
CTGGAAAGCGATCCCGACCGGCTGCGCGCCCCGCAAAAGCGTGTCGGTGACGGCTGGCAGACGATCGACTGGGACACTGCCTATGCCGAAATCGCCGCGCGCGTCGCCGCCATCCGCGCCGCCGGCGGCGAGACCGCGCTGTATGTCGGCAACCCGACCGCGCACAATTACAGCCTGTCGCCGCAGATCCCGCTGCTGCGCCGCACCCTTATAAATCCCGTTATCATTAAGATAACTCGACTTTTCTAAAACAGCGTAGTTCCTTATTTGCCCGCTACGAAGTCCTTCTTGATACCAAGCATACGCCAGATCACTTTCCGATTGAGCGGCCAAGTTGCCTGGCGGGACTCTAAGTAGCTCCGCCGTAATAATGTCGTTTGTAGCGAATGAGGCGCCATCAGGAAGCGCTCCATTCATAAATCTGGTAAAATTAGTGGGCTCTCCAGACGCAATCGCAGACTTGGCCGCATCAAGCAGAACGCTGTTGTCGAGTAGGAGTACCTCAGACATTCGGCAATTCCCAGTAAAGCTCGTTGTTTAAATTACGATAGTAGAATCTGACCATGTCAAAAACCACGTCGGAAAGCGAGCCGAGTTTATCCAAACCAATTACATTAAAGTTAACATATTCCAGAACATACATTGGGATAGCCGTTTGGGTAGGATCGTCGTCTAGATTTCCGATGCCATTCTTGTAATTAATATTAAACTGCAACCAGGCACTATGCGCTTTCGGCATCTTTAAGGCGAAGTCATTCCAGAGCGACATAATCTGCGCGTCAGTCAACGGCGATCTCGCAGGCTGAGATTCTATGGGGAGTGAAGACTTGGAATTATGATTCGACATATTTATCTTTCTACAATACATGAGATAATATCGTAAACGGTGGGTCTGTGGCAACATAGACGTCTAGCATAATACCTCCAAAATCAGTGAGATATCTTCCACAATTATCTCTCATGTCCGGCCTCGCCTAGTGTTTGTGAAATGGGGGAAATAACATAATCCATTACACTCCGCACACCCGTTCTAATTTCCACTTGAGCGATAAGGCCCGATGAGATCGGTTGCTCCCGCCCCTCAGCAGCGATAGTGTGTCGATCGAGGCGGACTCGAGACGTGTATACCAACCCGCCTCGTGAAACCCTGTCCTCGACATACCCGCTGTTCCTCGGCCCCATCGCGACGCGCAACTTCGCCAATTACTCGCCGCCGGTGTTCCCGCCGACGCCGGGCACCAAAAGCGATTGGGAAATCGTCGCCGAACTCGCCGGCGCCATCGCCGGCGCGGTCGGCCAGCCGCTGCCCAACATCGTGCCGCCGCGCGAAACGCTCGACCGGATGCTGCGCAATTCGCCGCGCGGGCTGACGCTGGCGGAGGTGGAGGCGCACCCGCACGGCATGGACCTCGGCGCCCATGAACCCCGCCTGCCCGACCGGCTGAAAACCCCCGACAAGACCATCCAATGCGCGCCCGAACTGATCATCGCCGACCTGACCGGGCGCTTCGCCGACTGGCTCGCCACCGCACCCACCGACGGCCTCGTCCTCATCGGCCGCCGCCACATCCGCAACAACAACAGCTGGCTGGCCAATTCGCGCCGCCTCGCCAAGGGCCCGCCGCGCTGCACGCTGATGATCGCCCCCGCCGATGCTGCCGCCCGCGCCATCGCCGATGGCGACCTGGTCAGCATCACCAGCACCGCCGGCACGGTCACGGTCGCCGCCGAGATCACCGATGCCGTGATGCCCGGCGTCGTCTCGCTGCCGCACGGTTTCGGCCATGGCCGCAAGGGGGTGCGCCTCGCCGTCGCCCGCGAACGCCCCGGCGTGTCGATCAACGACCTGACGACACGCGATCGCATCGACCCGCTGTCGGGCAACGCCGCCCTCGTCGGCACGCCGGTCAGCGTCGCCCGCGCAACGGAGGCAGTTGCAGCGGAATAGGGGAGCGGCTAAGGAGCCGGCTCTATGGCATTCAAACTCCCCGATCACACCGACCGCGCCAAAGCCGCGGCCGAAGCCCGCAAGGCCGCCCTCGACAAGTTCAAGAGCGCGCCGCCCCCCAATGAGGAAGCGCTCGCCGCCCGCGCCCGCGCCGCCGAAAAACGCGCCGAACGCGAGGAAGAGCGCAAGAAGGAACGCGCCGAAGCCGCAGTCCGCGCCGAAGAAGCCCGGCTCGCAAAGGAAGCCGAAGCCGTGGTCAAGGCCGAACAGGACCGCCTGCTCGCCATCGCCCGCGAAGCCGCCCAAAAGGCCGCCCGCGATGCGCGCTACGCGGCGCGGAAAAAGGGCCGGTAACACGGCCTCCGGCGGGCGCGTTTTGCCTCCGGCGGCGTCGTATTTGCCTCCGGCGGGTGGGCCTGAGGCCCGGACCCCATTTGTGGTTGGGCACGATGCCGAGCATCCACAATCTAACCGCCCATCGCCCGGGCTTTGGCCGAAACCGCTTTCCGAGCGTGTGACTACTGTCGTCAGGCAGCACTGCAGTCAGCAATATAATAGTTTTTACAGTTTGTAGATGCTACGGACTTCAATACTGGAAAAACGATCAACGTTGCGCAGCGACCCGCTATTACTCGGTAAAACCGATCAATTTTTTTACAACCATGGTAAATGGCTCCAGGATCGGCTTCACGTTTTCCGGTTTCGATTCAAAGACAATTGACGTCTTGCCATCTCTGTATTCAAATTTTGTCGAGGTGATAATCAGGAAAACCGTTGCCACTGTGCCAACAGCCAGGATCGTGCCCACGACGAGTTCATCATCTCGATAATTTGCCAGATGACTTGCGATTATGGGCCCGAATGCTTCACTTTCCACCATCTGAAGCAGAAGGCTGCGAGCGACTGCCGATGCCTCCGTCGCAGGCAGCAGAAGCTCGGCCTGCTCCGGCGTCAGGCTCTCGATTTGCTGCCAACCATCCAGGTTGCGCGTCTCGCCAGTAATGCCACTTCGCACGTCATCAAATGAATTTGTCATTCCATTGAATAGTTGGTGACAGAATGATTCGAAATAGCGAACGACCTGAGCATCGTCCATGGCTGAAATCCGGTTCTTTGCACTGATCATCTCGGCAATCCTGTAGGTTTATTGACGAAAAAAAGATCGGATTAGTCTTACCGGAAGTCGCCGGACAGACTTGTTCCAGCCCAATAATACTCGGCGTAAAACTGGGTTGGAAGCTCGCTATCAATAACATCCAGAGTTGTTGCTCGCCAGGCGGCTGCCCGAGGCATTTCGCGGCGCAGCCAATTCTCATAAAACCGCACACTGAAATCGGCTGATGCTTCGTCCTGGATGTTCCAGTGCGTGATCAGCAAACTTTGCGCACCGGCAAGCAGCAAGGCGAGATCGAGGCCAATCGCATCGCCGCCGATGCCTTCCCGAGATAAGCCTGTGACGCAGGCCTGCAGGGTTACATGGCTGGAGTGAAATCCATAGACTGGCTTCAAGACTTCCGCCGGGCTCAGCAGCGAGGCATCTGCCACGGTTCCGTCACCCGCGTCGGTCGACGGCAGCACACCGTGCTTCGCCAGCACGATGCCTGCAGTGTAAAATGGGTTATCGTCCGGCTTCGATACGGGGAACGTGCCGTGTGTCGAGAAGTGGATAAGCCGAGAGTCAAGCTTGACGCCGGCTAGCGCGGCGGTGTCGACTCGCGGTCCCTCGAGAATCATGCCAGCCAGGTTGGTGTCGAGCCATTTCGGCGCCCTTGCCAAGGCGTCGATCTTTCTTTGATCGCCAACCTCTTGCCGCGCCGGCACCTGCACGGCCACAAACTGCGTTGGCCGCTGCGATGGGCGCTGTAGAAGCGCCAGCAGGGCGGCACCGCTGTGAATACGCGAAAGCGACACATGACGAACCAGCGGGACGCCCTTGAATGGCAAATACTGGAGCGGCACAAGATGCAACACGCCGTCGGGGCAATAACAGATATGGTCCCCGTCCTCGATGATCCCGTTTTCGAAAATCGGTTCGAGCCATGCGATCAGTACTGACATCTGTTCTGTAAACGGCAGCATTTTTCGAGAGAAGGCATTCTTGTCTCCGTCGGCACGCATTAGCCAAGTCTTCGGGTTCACGGAAGAGACAAGGTCACGAAGCCGGTCGTTGCCGATCGGTATGGCATGGTGGTGGAGGGAGCCGTCCTTGGCGACCAAGACGGCGTATGTCACGTCATCATCGACCAGATAGCTGAGATAATGGGCGTTGAGCGGCGCCAACGCCGTATGAAGCTGCTTGGCGGAAACCTGGAATCCGGCGTCGTTGACCGCCGATCCGCTGGCGCGGGTCATCACGTCGGCGCTCAATCGACCCTTCGCCCCTTCAATGGCGTCAAGCAGGTCTGCTGTGCGCCCGGCGTCACACAGCATCCGGCATAGTTCGGGGAACAGGCGAGGATAGGGGAGCATGACGCCGGCGCGCTTTTGCGGGTCAGCAATCTGCGCCCGTTGCCGCTCGAGAATGGCGCGAAGCGACTGGATCGTTTCGATTGCCTGTTCGGATTGTCCGGTCCGCGAATAGCAGAGATACATCGGCCAGAGTGCCAATGCCTCATCTTCAAGACAATTGTTGTCGATCGCCCAATGACGTGCCTCCAGCAGCACCGCCAGCGTGGCATCGATCGCAGCGGGATCGTGGCCCTTGATCGGGTCCCCGAACAACAGATGTGTGCTGACAATCCGATTGCGGTTCTTTGTCGGAGTCATGCCCTCGGCACCCCAACTCTGGATCGCCACCATCCGGTCCATAAGAGGCTGATACTCACGCGCGAAATCGAGCGGCTTGGTGGCAGTGCTTGTTGCAAGCAGCGTTTCCAATTCCTCGGCGCCCGCGGCCAACTGTTCGACTTGTGCGTTGAGTGCCGACTGCGAGCTACCGGGGGTGTTGCGCCAATCGTCCACGTGCGCGCGCCAGACGGTTGCCATTGCGGCTAGCCGTTGGCGGGCTTCGGCCATAGCTTCTGCGTCGCTCTTATCGTTCGGGGGCATCGTCGTTGCGTCCGTCGCGGCACGGCGAGCGAATGTCTCCCGCAATCTAGTCAGGCGTTGTCCCTCGGCCGGCTGGTCAATCGGAATGTCGGTGATCTCTGCCAGGCCGAGCAGTTCGCCCGCTTCAGTGAACTGATCCAGCCGCATATGGGCTTCGACGCGCGACAGTAGCAGCCGCAGCTTGTTGGTGACATGGCCATGGCGATCGAGCCACACGGAGGCCTCACGACCAAAGAGCACTGGATCGATGGCGGCCTTGAGCGCGCTGTAACCGAGCAAAACCGTTATCGCTGCCTTTGCCACGATTTCGATCATTTCGCCCGATCCATCATCACCGGCGGCCGCTTGCGCCATGCTGTAGACCGCCTTGGCGATGGCAATGCCTTGCGCCGCATCAGCACTTCCGCAGTAGGGCTCGGCCAACAGCAGCAACAGCATGTAATCCAGCTTGGGATCGCCACTTCCGATGCTCGCGATGACCGCTGGCTTCACCTGCACGTCCGGACAGGCAACAACAAATCGAACCTTCGCAGCACGGTCTTGCCGGCTAAAGATGTCGACAATCTGCGCCACCCGCGGGTCTGGCACATCGAGGACGCTGGCGGCGTTTGCGTCAGGCTCGGCAGCACTAGCGTCGTCCGGTGCCGGCAGCAGCAGGCCTAGCTTCGCTTCATCCGGTTGCATCGCCCGCGCAGATATGGCCGTTGCGACGCGCCCGAAAACGTCTTTTGCGGCCGAGGTCTGTGCGCCCAACTTGGCCATCTGCCCCTTCAGCGCGGCAAAGCTGCGTGCGCGCTTCATCTGCTCGACGACCGCGAGACCTCGCTGCAGCTCCGCTAGTCGCCGATTGGTTGTCGGGTTCGGCGCTGGCGCCCGCAAATATGCCATTCCGTATGCCGCCTTGTCTTCGAAAGACGACCCCCATGCCGACGATTCGCCGCCGACCTGCTTGTCGATCTGATCGCGAATGCTGCGCTCGATATGGTCGAGGTGTGCCGCGAATGTGGCAAGGCCATTGTTATCCAGCGTCTCGACATAACGCTTTATCTCCTGCGCCCGGTCGGCATCCGATCCCATCGCCAGCAGGGCGTCCAGCAGTTCGCAGTGCCGAATGAAGGCAGGGTCGGCTTCATTCACGCTGGCTTGACCTATTGCCGAAACCGAGGCGCCGATAACCTCGGTAAATGTAAGCTGCGCGCCGTCCATCAACGAAATCATTGCTGCTTTCGTCGCGCCATTCTTTTCCTTCATCGCCAACATCTGCAGGCAGAGCTTGAAGCCGATCAGGCTGGCGGGCGACAGGCTGCGCCCATATTGCGCTACCAACGCGCTTCGCTGCTCTGCTGGTTCAAGCAGCGTTTTCTTGATGAAATTCGAGTGTTCAAGATAGGCGCCACCGATTCTTGCTGTTGCGGCAATGTTGGCCCACAATTGTGACATTGCACATCCCCACAAACGGCGTCGAAACTTGGCGCTAAAAGATAGTCGAAACCCCGATCCTTTTGAGACTACATCATTCTTACACTGAAAAGAATGTCAAGCCATCGATTTGCCGCAGAATGCACAGTTTCGTCGGCTGTTTTAGCGACGCCAAACGGCCCGAACGACTCGAAATGCAGGCATTTCCTGATGAACTAACGACGGTAATGCCCTCGCCTACCATCGGGTTTGGGGCCCAGGGCCCCAGTCGCCGGAGGCCCGTCAACGCCGCCGGAGGCGCTTAGTCCCCCGCGAACCCCAGCAGCGCCGTCACCGCCACCCCCGCCGCTGCCAGCCGCGCCGCGCCGCCCAGGTCCGGCAGGTCGATCACGAACGCTGCCCGCTCGACCAGCGCCCCCGCGCTGCGCAGCAGTTCGACGCCGGCGAGCGCGGTGCCGCCAGTGGCGATCAGATCGTCGACGAGCAGCACGCGGGCGCCGGGGGTGACCGCGTCGGCGTGCATCTCGATGCGGTCCTGGCCGTACTCCAGCGCATAGTTGATGCCCGTCACCCGCCCCGGCAGTTTGTTCTTCTTGCGTAGCAGCACCATGCCGCAACCCAAGCGATGCGCCAGCGCGGCGCCGAAGATGAAGCCGCGGGCCTCGATGCCGGCGATCAGGTCGGGAACCGGGCCGGAGTCGGCCAGCCGATCGATCGTTGCGGCGAAGCCGGCACCATCGAGCAGCAGCGTGGTGATGTCGCGGAACTGGATACCGGGCTTGGGATAGTCGGGGATGGTCCGCACCAGCGCGCGCAGCTCGTCATCGGTCATTGTGCGTGTCCTGAATCAAAAGGGGCGGCCATCCCGTGTGGAATGGCCGCCCCGATGATGTCCGTCAAACCCGCGCCGGTCAGGCGGCGGCGGGCTTGCGCTTGATGTCGGCCCAGACCTTTTTGTAGCTCAGATAGCCGAGCCCGGTCATGATCAGCAGGAAGATGATCGCGGCGAGGCCGGTTTCCTTGCGCGATTCGAGCTTGGGTTCGGCCGTCCAGGTCAGGAAGGTCGCGACGTCGCGCGCCATCTGGTCCTTGGTCGCCTTGGTGCCATCGGCATAGGTGACCTGGTCGTCGGCGGCGATCGGTGGCGGCATCGCGATGTTGAGCGACTTGAAATAGGGGTTGTAATAAAGCCCGTCGGGCACCGTCCAGTTGGCCGGCGCATCGGCATAGCCGTTGATCAGCGAGTGGACATAGTTGGGGCCGTCTTCGCGCGCCTTGGTGATCAGCGACAGATCGGGCGGCAACGCGCCGTTCTGCGCGGCGCGCGCCGCGGCTTCGTTGGGATAGTTCAGCGGGAACTTGTCGGCCGGGGTCGCCTTGCGGGTCGCCGGCTCGCCGGTCTTGTCGTCGACCGATGCGATTTCATACTCGGCGGCGATCGCTTTCACTTCGGCCGGCGAGAAACCAAGCGCCGCGAGGTCGCGGAAAGCGACGCGATTGATCGAATGGCAGGCCGAGCAGACTTCCTTGTAAACCTGGAAACCGCGCTGCAGCTGCTTGCGATCGAAGGTGCCGAGGATGCCGAGGTTGCCCGGACCATTGTGGGTCCATTCGATTTCCTGCGGGTGCTTGTGCAGCGCCTTGACCGGATCGGGGGGAACCGCGTCACGCGGCTGCACGGCGCCCCACAGGACGGCGATGCAGAAGAACAGGCCAACGGCCAGAGCGCCGAGACGTACCATCGATAGGACCCTTATTCAGCCGGCTGCGCGGCGGCGCCGCCCAGACCCGTGCCCGACGAACCCTTGCCCTTGCTGTACTTGGCCAGCACGGCTTCCGAGATCGAATTGGGCAGCGGCAGCGTCTTTTCGAGACGGCTGACCAGCGGCAGGATGATGAGGAAGTGGGCGAAATAATAGGCGGTGAAGACCTGGCTGAGGCGGACCCACGGCTCTTCGGCCGGCTTGCCACCGGCGACGCCGAGGACGAGCGCGACCACCACGAACACCCAGAACAGCGCGCGGTTGAGCGGGCGATAGCTGTTCGAACGCACCGGCGAGGTATCGAGCCAGGGCAGGAAGAACAGCAACAGGATGGCGGCGAACATCGCCAACACGCCCATCAGCTTGGCCGGAATGAAGAAGAAATCGACCGTGAAGGCGCGCAGGATCGCGTAGAACGGCCAGAAATACCATTCGGGGACGATGTGCGCCGGCGTCGAAAGCGGGTTGGCCGGGATGTAGTTGTCGACCTCGCCGAGCAGGTTCGGCGCAAAGAACACCATCGCGGCGAACAGCGTGAGATAGACGCCGAGGCCGAAGAAATCCTTGGCGGTGTAATAGGGGTGGAACGGCACGGTATCCTGCGGGCCCTTCACATCGACGCCGGTCGGGTTGTTCGACCCGGGGATGTGCAGCGCCCAGACGTGCAGGATGATGACGCCGAAGATCACGAACGGCAGCAGATAGTGCAGCGAGAAGAAGCGGTTGAGCGTCGCGTTGTCGGGCGAGAAGCCGCCGAGCAGCAGCGTCTGGATATAGCTGCCGACGACGGGGATCGCCGAGAACAGCCCGGTGATCACGGTGGCGCCCCAGAAGCTCATCTGACCCCAGACCAGCACGTAGCCCATGAACGCGGTGGCCATCATCAGCAGGAAGATGACGAGGCCGAGCATCCACAGCACTTCGCGCGGCGGCTTGAACGATCCGTAATAGAGGCCGCGGAAGATGTGCACATAGACGACGCCGAAGAAGAAGCTGGCGCCAACAGCGTGCATGTAGCGCAGCATCCAGCCGCTGTTGACGTCGCGCATGATGTGCTCGACCGAATCAAAGGCGACCGCGACATTGGCGGCATAATGCATGCCGAGCACGATGCCGGTGATGATCTGGATGACCAGCGCGACGCCGGCGAGAACGCCGAAGTTATAGAAATAATTCAGGTTCTTCGGCGTCGGATAACCGGCACCCAATGCGCCATAGACCAAGCGCGGCAGGGGCAGCCGGCTGTCCATGTATTTGCCGAACTCGGTGGTCGGCTCGTAATGCTTGGCCCAGGGAAAGCTCATTTTATCCTCCTCAGCCGATGGTCACGGACGTGGGCGTCTTGAAGACATAGGCCGGAACCTCGAGGTTCTTCGGCGCCGGGCCTTTGCGGACGCGCGCCGCCGTGTCGTAGTGCGAACCGTGGCACGGGCAGAAATAGCCGCCGAAATCGCCGCGCACCTCGCCGGTGCCGGCGCCCAGCGGCACGCAGCCGAGGTGGGTGCAGACACCCAGCGTGATCAGCCATTTCTCGCTGCCGGGCTTGGTCCGCTCGGCGAGCGTCTGCGGGTCACGCAGCGTCTTCACATCGACCTTGTTGGCCATTTCGATCTCGGCGGGCGTCAGTTGCCGGGCGAACACCGGCTTGCCGCGCCAGCTGACCTTGATCGCCTGGCCCGGCTGCACCGCCGACAGATCGACATCCACCGACGCGAGCGCCAGCACATCGGCAGACGGGTTCATCTGGTTGATCAGCGGCCACACCACCGCGGCGGCGCCGGCGGCGGCAAAGGCGCCGGTGGCGACATACAGGAAATCGCGGCGGCGCTCGCCTTCGGGCGCCAGACCGGTATCGAGGGGCGCTTGCATTTCGCTAGCCATCAAGGACCTCTGAAATTTGAACCATCGCGGATGTCACAATCATGTCACCCGTGTCCGCGCCGCATTAGCCTTCTCATAGCAGATAACGCAACGGCCTTTGTTCGGACATTTTGGCGCGGGGGCGTCAAATGACCGGGCCGTAATCCTACGCGCTTTTCCGGGGTTCCGTTTCGCCCGCCGATGCGGCTAAAGACGCCTATGTACACGCTCGACGACCGCCAGACCGCCGCCCAGACCTGGTTCCGCCAATTGCGCGACGATATCTGCGCCGCGCTGGAAAAGATCGAGGATGAAGCCGGCGGCGACGCCCCGGCCGGGCGTTTCGAACGCACCGCCTGGCAACGCCCCGATCCGAGCGGCGAAGATGGCGGCGGCGGCGTCATGTCGGTGATGAAGGGCCGTGTCTTTGAAAAGGCCGGGGTCAACATCTCCACCGTCCACGGCACATTCTCCCCCGAATTCGCCAAGCAGATCAACGGCGCCGGCGAAGACCCGCGGTTTTTCGCCACCGGCATCAGCCTCGTCATCCACCCTTGCAACCCGCATGTGCCCGCCGTCCACATGAACACCCGCCACCTCGTCACCACCAAGCGCTGGTTCGGCGGCGGCGCCGATCTCAACCCCGCCCTGCCCGACGCCGGTCAAACCGCCGCCTTCCACGCCGCGCTGAAGACAATGTGCGACAGCCATGATCCGGCGCATTACCCGGCCTATGCCAAATGGGCCGAGGAGTATTTCTGGGTGCCGCATCGCAACCGCCACCGCGGCGTCGGCGGCATCTTCTACGATCATCTCGACAGCGGCGACTGGGATCGCGATTTCGCCTTTACCCAGGATGTCGGCCGCACCTTCAACACCATCTATCCGCAGCTGGTGCGCGAAAAGATGTTCGCGCCGTTCACCCATGAGGAGCGGCTGGCGCAGCTGCGCTACCGCGGCGTCTATGCCGAATTCAACCTCGTCTATGATCGCGGCACGACCTTCGGCCTCAAGACCGGCGGCAATGTCGATGCGATCCTGATGAGCCTGCCGCCCGAAGCGCGCTGGGATTGACGCCGCAGCCGTGTCGAGCACGCTGATCCCGGTCGCGCCCGGCCAGGTGGCGACAATCGTCACCAGCCTCGAGATGCTGGCGCCCCCGGCGCCGCAGGGGCCATCGAAATCGGCGTTGCGGCTGGTGCGCTGGCCGGCGCCGGTCGACCGCGACCGCTATCTCGCGCTGTTCCGCGCGATCGGCCAGGAATGGCTGTGGCGCGGCCGGCTGGTGATGGCGGACGCCGACCTCGCCCGCGTCCTCGATGCCGAAACTACCGAAGTCCATGTCGCCACCCGCCGCGATGGCGTCGCTGTCGGGCTGCTCGAGCTCGATTTCGCTGTCGCCCAAGAATTCGAGATCGCCTATTTCGGCCTCGTACCCGGGATGACCGGCAACGGCCATGGCGCCTGGCTGATGGCACATGCGCTGCGGCTCGGCTGGGCGGGCGGCGCCGCGAAACGCCCGATCCGCCGCGGCTGGGTCCACACCTGCGATCTCGATCACCCTTCGGCGCTGGGATTTTACCAGCGCGAGGGGTTCCGGCCCTTCGCCCGCGCCGTGGAAATCTATGCCGATCCGCGCGCCGCGGGGTTGTATCCGCCGGACACCGCGCCGCGAGTGCCGCTACTCTGACGTTCCTTTCCCACTTGCGGGAGAGGTCATCAGCGCAACTTCAGATAAATCACCGTCGCCGCCGCCGCCGTCCCGATCGACGCCAGCATGGCCACCGTCGCCGTCAGCAGCGCCACGACGAAGCTGCCCACCACCTTCAGCCCGACCACCGTCAGCACCGATGCCAGCGCCGCGCCGACGCCGGCGGCGAGCACGGTCAGCCCGAACACGAACAGCACCATCAGCACCAGGAACAGCACGATCGACCAGCCCTGCCCGGCGGTCAGCGCCCAGCTGCGCGTGATCGCCGCCACCACGCCGGGGCGTTCGATCGCGGCGATGGGCAGGACAAGGAACAGCCGCGCCGTCAGGTAAACGCCGGGAACGATGAACAGCAGGAAGCCAAACCCCGTCGGCAGCGCCGCCAGCACCAGCGCGGCGAGATAGACCGGCAGCGCGGCGAGCGCGGCGCCGAGCGCCAGCCGCGGCGCCTCATCGGGCTGCGCCACCAGCCGCGCCACCGCAAGCTGGGCAATGCCGCCAATGATCGCCGGGATGACGCCGACGACCAGCAGCGTGCGCGGCGTCAGCTGCGCCAGCGTCGTCGGCGGTTCGGGGCCGAACAGCGACACCACCACGTCGACGAGCAGGGTGAACGGCGCCGCGACCGCGATCAGGTCACCCAGCCGCGGCCTCAGCGATGCGAGCGTGGCCTGCCAGATATCGCCGGTTGCGAGCCTTGTCACAAATCAGGCGGTGGCGCGCGGCACGCCGGCCTGTTCGAGCAGCGCGGTCAGTTCGCCGGCCTGGTACATCTCCATCATGATGTCCGAGCCGCCAACGAATTCACCCTTGATGTAAAGCTGCGGCACCGTCGGCCATTCCGAATACTCCTTCACGCCCTGGCGGATTTCCGGGTCGGAAAGCACATCGACGCTGGCGAAATCGCCGACACCGAGGCGTTCGAGGATGGCAACCGCGGTCGATGAAAAACCGCACTGCGGGAACAGCGGCGTGCCCTTCATGAACAGCACCACGTCGTTGGTGGTGACCAGCTGTTCGATACGCGCATGGACGTCGGACATGATGCCTCCTCAGGCTGCAATTGTGGTGAGTTTGAGCGCATGGAGCACACCGCCCATGCGGTCGCCGAGCGCGTTGTAGACGAGCTTGTGCTGCTTGACGCGCGGCAGCCCGGCAAACTGCGCCGCCGTCACCGTCGCCGCATAATGATCGCCATCGCCGGCAAGATCGACGATCTCGACCGTGGCGCCAGGCAGCGCCGCGAGGATTGCGGATTCGATATCGACAGCGGCCATCGGCATCGCGTTACATCGCTTCCATGACTTGGCGGCGGGCGATTTCGCCCTGTTCGGCGAGCGCGGCGCGGATTTCGGCTTCGGCGACGCCTTCGATGCCGAGGTCTGCCACCAGCTTCCTGACCACATCCTCGTCGCCGGCTTCTTCCAGATCGGCCAGGATGATCGACTTGGCATAGGCATCGGCGGCATCGCCGCTCAACCCCAGCTTGGCCGCGGCCCACAGGCCGAGCAGCTTGTCGCGCCGCGCTGCCACCTTGAAGCGCAGGTCGGCATCATGGGCAAAGCGGTTCTCAAAGGCGTTTTCGCGGTTGTCGAAGGTGGTCATGCTGGCTCCGGCGGCGGGGGCTTATGGGTTGCAGATAGAGGTGCGCCGCGCCGGGTTCAATGACGAACGTGCGAGTCCGGTGGTGAAGCGGGTCATTGTAAGCGCTGCCCCCCCGCGCTATGTGCAGGTGTATCGCCCCGGCGCGCCTTTACCGGTGTCTCCGGGGCGTCCCGTTTCAACAGGTTCGCCCAGCCCGCAGCGAGCCATCTGAGGAGGAAGCCATGACCCGGCGCCGCCAGATCTACGAGGGCAAGGCCAAGATCCTCTATGAGGGGCCCGAACCCGGCACGATCATCCAGTATTTCAAGGATGATGCCACTGCGTTCAACGCCCAGAAAAAGGGCACGATCAGCGGCAAGGGCGTCCTCAACAACCGCATTTCGGAGCATCTGTTCACGCTGCTCGCGACGATCGGCATCCCGACGCATTTCATCCGCCGCCTGAACATGCGTGAACAACTGGTGCGCCAGGTGGAGATCATCCCCATCGAGGTGGTGGTGCGCAATGTCGCCGCCGGCAGCATCGCCAAGCGCTTCGGCATCGAGGAAGGCACGATGTTGCCGCGCACGATCATCGAATATTATTACAAGGATGATGCGCTCGGCGACCCGCTGGTCACCGATGAACATATCGCCGCGTTCGGCTGGGCCAGCCAGGACGAGATGCACGACATTGCCGACATGGCGATCCGGGTGAATGATTTCATGGCCGGCATGTTTGCCGGGGTCGGCATCCGGCTGGTGGATTTCAAGCTGGAATTCGGCCGGCTTTTCGATGGCGATTTCGCCCGCGTGATTCTGGCCGACGAGATCAGCCCCGACAATTGTCGCCTGTGGGACATGAAGACCGGCGACAAGATGGACAAGGACCGGTTCCGCCGTGATCTCGGCGGCGAGGTCGAGGCCTATCAGGAGGTGGCGCGCCGGCTCGGCCTGCTTACCGACGACGAATCGGCCGTGCTCGATCTGGATGAGCACCGCAAGGCGCGTGGCCAGGCGGCGGGTCCGGCCGGCGGCAAGTCCATGGCGGGCGGCCCCACCATGGTGCCGACCGAAGCGGCGCCGATGGTGATGGTGCCAAACGCGACGCCGCCCGCTACGCCGCCGACGACCTGACGCTCCACCTGACCGGAACCACGCGCGGCACCGCCAATGCAAAGATCAGCGTGCCCAGCGTGACAATGCCGGCAGTCATCACGAACGCCGGGCGGTAACCGGCGGCATCGACGATGATGCCGGTGGCGATCGGCCCGATCACGCCCGACAGATTGCCCAGGCTGGTCTGCACCCCCACCCAGCGCCCGGCCGACGCCGGCCCGGCCATCGTCTGCCCCATCACGAACAGCAGGTTGGGCACCGGGCCATAGCCGAAGCCGGTCACGATGATCAGCGTCAACAGCAGCGGCCAGCCGGTGACATCGGGCAGCAGCAACAGGCCGGCGACACAGGTGCCGACGCCGAAGAACAACATGCCGCGCCGCCATTTCGAACCATCGCCGCCAGCGCGAATCGCCTTGTCGATTGCCCACGCGCCCAGCGTGCCGCCCGCCAGTTGCGCGACATAGAAGGACGCGGTGAGCAGGCTCATGTCGATGATCGAAAAGCCTCGCGCCTTGATCAGCCACAGCGGCAGCCAGGCCACGATGAAATAGAGCGGAAACGTTGCGGACAGGTGCAGCGCGGTGATCGCCCACAGGCCGCGATTGCGCAGCATCTGCGCCAGCGGCACGGCGGCCCCACCGGTGTCCGCCACCGGCGCTTCGCCTTCGGCAATGCCGCGCCGTGCCAGCCACCACGGCACCAGCCAGACCAGCGTGACCAGTCCAAAGGCAATGAACATCGCCTGCCAGCCCCACAGGTTCATCATCACGCCGCCCGCCAGCGTGCCGATCAGCGGCCCCACCGCCAGGCCACCCGACAGCGAGATATTGGCCAGCCCGCGCGCGCCTTCCGGCACCTTGGCGATCAGCTTGGAACCGCACGGAAAGGCCACCCCTTCGCCCAGCCCCATCGCCAGGCGCAGCATGATCAGCGCCGTCACCCCGCCGGCTAAGCCCATGCCGATCGTGGCCAGCGCCCAGATCGCCACGCCCAGCGCCATCA
>JBBQKM010000025.1:0-15532 GCA_038326915.1 Sphingomonadales bacterium | reverse complement strand
GACCCGCGCCAGCGCCAGCGCCTCATCGACTTGCGAACCCGCCGACACCAGCACGCCAAGGCCACCGCCATCGATCGAGCGCATCGTCGGGCGGGAGATATAGGTCGAACGCGATTCCTCGCGCACCGCCATGCCGTGCGTGACCTCGAAATTATGGCCACTGAACGCCGCCGATTCATCCGAACCGAGGAAGACGCAGGTGTTGGCGATGTCGGCGGGCGTCGGGAAGGTCTTGGCCTTTGCGGCGCCATCGACACTGCGTTCGAGCGCCATCAGGTTGAAGAAATGGTTTGCCGTCGCGCCGGGTTCATCACCGCGCAAGCCGTCCATCGCGGCAAAGACATTGCGGATGCGCTCGCTGGCGATCGGCCCCGGGAACAGCAAATTGACGCGAATGCCGCGCGGGCCAAGCTCCGCCGCCATTTCATGGCTGAGCGCGTTGAGCGCCGCCTTGGGCACCGTATAGGCGGCGCGAGCATAATATTCGGTGCGCGAAAAGATCGTCGAGACGTTGACGATCGAGCCACCGTCGCCCATCGCGCCGGCAGCGGCGCGGACCATGTTCCAGGCGACGACCATGATGTTGCGCGCGGCCTCGCCGACGGTTTCGCTGTCGGTGCTGCCGGCCTTTTGCAGCGCCGCGAGATCGGCATGGCTGAGCGGCAGGTTTTCGAGCGGCTGCTTGGGCCCGGCTGAGCCGGCATTGTTGACAAGGATGTCGATGCGGCCGTGGCGCTGCACCACCGCTGCGATGCCGGTGCGCACGCTTTCGGCATCGGCGCCATCGATGACCACCGACGAGGCACGGTCGGCCGGCACCCCGGCATCGGCGATCGCCGCATCGCGCGCCGCATCGGTGCGCGCCTGGTCACGGCCCGAAAACACCACCGTTGCTCCCTCGCCGAGGTAGCGGCGGGCAATCGACTGGCCCAGATTGCCGGCGGCACCGGTGATCAGCGCGACCTTGCCGGCCAGGCGGCCGGTCACGGCGACAACGGGGGTTTCGGTGGTCAAGGTCTTGGCCATCGTGGTGTCTTTCAGTTTTCGGTGCTGGACTGGGCAATCGCTGCCCAGGCTTCGAACAGTTCCTCGCGTCCCCGCAGGCCGGTCGCCGGCAGCGCGTGGTTGACGATATAGGTCGCGCCCGAATGGCGGTTGTCCCACATCGACTGGTGCGCCTCGGGCAGCCCCTCCCACGGCACCACCGTCGGCTCGGTCACATCGAGCAGACCGGCGGCGACCATGTCGTTCATGCGCGTCACTTCATAGGCGTTGCACAGGTGCGTACCCAGAATCTCGGCGTTCGGCATGATGATGCGGCGCTGGCGCGTCCACACCTGCGGGGCGTAGAAATTATAGCGCTGCCCCGCCATGTCCTCGGCATAGACGATGCGCCCGGTGAACGGCTTGACCAGCGCCGAGTTGACGCCGAGCGTATCTTGGCCCGCCCGTTCGAGGACGATATCGGGGGCGCCGCGCGGATTGTCGGGGGACCGCAGCAGCTTGCCGACGGCGCTGCCAAAGGGCTTGAGCGTCTTGTCCTGGAATTCGCGCACCGCCTCACGGAACGCCTCGATATCGGCGCGCGCCACCGGCAGCCGCGGCATGGTGTCGGGCCAGTCGAAGTTCGCCCCTTCGCGACGCTTGATGCCTTCGAGGCTGACGACGCCGGCAACGGCATCCTCGAACCCCAGCGACAGGATGAATTCGCGCTGGCCATCAGTGGTGGTGACGACGACGGTGCGGGCGCCGATACCGCGCGCTGCCTCGATCATCTCGAGGCCGGTTTCATCGGCGAGCGCCGTCGAATTGGGGCCGTAGAAGATCAGGATTGCCTCACCGCCGCGGGCGCCGGCCTTTTGCAGCATGGCTTCGGCCGTCGATGCGCCGGGCTTGCCCATGAAGCTGAGGTGATAACCCGACGAAGCGCCGTAAAACGCCAGCTTGCCGCCCTGCCCGAGCAACTGGAAGGTGCGCGGAAACGCCGTTTCGCCGGCATGGCTGACGGCATAATCGGCGAGCTTGCCGTTGTTGAGGCGCTTGTATTCCTCGACCAGTGGTTGTCCCGCGGCTTCCCAGGCGCGCGACGCCTCGGCACCATCGGGCACCGCGGTGAACAGCCCGGCAAAGCGCGCATCGGTGCGATCGATGGCGCCGACCGCCCCCTTGGCGGTGACGAACTCGGCACGGGCCGGGCTCGATACCAGGCCGGTGACGGCAAGACCCGACGCCTTTGACGATTTCAGTGCATCGAGGCCGGTGCCGGTTGCCGACCCTTCGATGAAGATCGTCTTGCCGCCGACGATTTCCAGCGTCGTGAACAGGCAGCGGACGATCGTGCCGAGGTTGAGGATGTACGATCCCGCCTGTTCGAGCGTCAGGTCGCCGGGCACGCCATGCAGCTGTGGCGCCTGGACGGAGAGGAACTGGGCATGGCTGCCGGTCTTCGTCTCATAGCCCTGGATGCTGAAATCGGCGAACATCGGGTCGCGGCCGGCGGCGGGCGACAACAAATCGGACGTGCCCGAATAGACCGCGACCATGTCGCCGACCTTGAGCCGGCCTTCGGCGCGGGCTTCGCTGCCCAGTGCCGCAATCAGCGCGAGACCGCCCGATCCGGTGACCTGCACATCCTCCTCATGGCCATCGAACGGCGATACCGGGATGCCGGTCAACGCCCAGATGTCGTTGAAATTGACCTCGCTGGTCAGCAGATAGACCAGCGCCTCGTTCGGCTCCGGGGTCGGCACCGGTACGATCAGCTCGCGCTCATGCGTCGCCGGCTGGCCGAAACGCGGCGCACCCGTTGCCGCATCGCGCGCGATACCGAACGCATATTGATGGCCCGGGATAGCGGTGACGCCCGGGAAGAACGGCGCGCCGACAGGCAGCAGGTCGCCGGCGGCTTCGAGCCGTTCGCCCTTCGCCCGATGCTCGCTGTCGATGTAAACGCCATTGCGGCGCACCGGCAGCGGCGGGCTTTTCTTGTCGAGAAACTCCTTGATGCCGGTCTTGCCGCCTTGCGGGTCGACAACGGCCTCGGCGAACAGCTGCGCCTCGCGCTCGAGCCCCGCCGAGAGCCCTTGCTCCCATCCGGTGCGGATGGCGTCGATGGCGCGTTCGCCGGCCTTGGCGCGGCCGGCCCATTCGAGCTGGGCGAGGATGCGCTGGACGAATTCATCCGACAGCGCCTCGTCGAGATCGACATGCGCCGGGTGCTGCCATGCCGCCTTGGCGGCCTTGCGGCGCTCCATCCAGGCGCGGCCGAGCGCGCTGCTGTCGCCGTGGCGGACGAACTCGCGCACCGCGGCATGCGCCAGCGACAGTGCGTCGTGCGACCCGGTCGCCAGGGTTTCGACCAGCCCGATCTCGAGCGCGGCTTCGCCATCGATGCTGCGGCCGCCGAGGATCAGGTCGAGCGCATCGCGCAGCCCGGTGGCGCCGTTCTTGTCGGCAAGCAGCCGCGGCAGCCGCTGGGTGCCACCATAGCCGGGCAGCAGCCGCAGGCGTATTTCCGGCTGGCCGAAGCGCGCATGGGCCTCGGCAACGCGCCAATGGCAGGCGAGCGCGAATTCCATGCCGCCGCCGAGCGCGACGCCCTGGATGGCAGCGACGCACGGCTTGCCCATGCTTTCGATCTTGGCGAACGCCAGCTGGGCGTTGTTGGGCAGCACCCGCGCTTCCTCGACGGTATGGATCTCGTCGAGGAACTGGCGGATGTCGGCGCCGGCGACAAAGCTGGCGGTGCCGTCGCCGGTGAAGACCACGGCGACCACATCGTCACGGCGCGACAGATGTTCGACGACGATGACGAGCTCGTCGATGGCGCGTTCGTTGAGCGCGTTGACCGGCGGATTGGTGATGAAGACCGTCGCCACCTTCTGACCCGGCGCCACGTCGTTGTACTGGACGCGGAAGTAGCGATAGCGGTCGAAGATCTGCTGGTCTTCGGACAGGCTCTGGCGGCGCTGCCAGTCGCCGATGACCTTCTTCAGCTCATCGAGGCTTTCCGGGTTGCGCAATGTCGTCGCGTCGCCGACCTCGGTGCCCTCGACCAGCGCGCGGACCATGCGGCGCATGTATTTGCCGCTGCGGGTTTCGGGAAATTGCGTCACCTCGATGAAGTCGCCGGGCACGGCAACGGCACCCTTTTCCTGGCGCACGAGATCCGACAGGCGCCGGAAATCGTCGCGGGTCAGCGTCTGGCCGGGCGATGCGGTGACGAACGCAATCGGCGTCAGCCCCTTTTCGCGGTGCGGCGCACCGACGACAAGCACGTTGCCGAGCGGCGAATCCGGGTCGAGCTGCTTGTCGCGCAGGATGGCGCCTTCGATCTCCTCGGTGCCCATGCGGTGGCCGGAGACATTGATGACGTCGTCCGAACGGCCATGCAGCGAAAAGCCTTCGTCAGCATGACGGACGGCGAAATCGCCCTGGGTATAGGCCCAGACGCCGCGCCAGCGCCGCCAGTAATTGCTGTCCCAGCGGTCGCCATCGCCCTTCCAGCCCTTGGCGACGCTGCCATCGGTGACGGTGAAATGTTCGGGGTCGCCCCAGACGGTGCGCGCCAGATAGGGATAAGGCGCGGCGATGATGATCTCGCCCTTTTCACCGACATCGGCGCGGCGCCAGTTGACGCCATCCGTCGTGGCGCGGTCGAGCAGTACTGTGCCTTGCGCGTCGCCGGCTTCGTCCTCGACCCAGACATCGCCAACGATCCACGGCAGCGGAAAGGTGCGCGCGTCGGCAGCGAGCGGGAAATCGCCATTGCCATAGAAATGCGTCCAGGCGATGCCGCCATGCTCGGTCGCCCAATAGCTGTTGATATATTGCGGCGTGACATTTTCCATGCCGAACGCCTGCACGGGTGGCGAACAGGGTTCGGCGCAGAAGGTCGCAACCCGCAGCCCTTTCAAGTCATAGGCCTGGATGTCCTTCAGATTCTGCGGGTCGGACATGACCGCTTTGAGAAACGTCACGCCGGCCTTGAAGATCGTCACGCCATGGCGCTCGATCATCGCGGCAAAGCGCCCCGAATGCGGGAACACCGGCGCGCCTTCGCCGAGCAGGGTCGTCACCCGCGTCAGCAGCGGCGCCGAGATCATGTAGCTCTGCCCGGTGATCCAGCCCGGATCGGCGACGACATAGAGCACGTCACCCGGCCGCGCGTCGAACGCTACCTTCATCGTTTCAGCGATGCCCGCTGCATAGCCTCCATGAACATGAACGACGCCCTTGGGCTTTCCCGTCGAACCCGAGGTGTAGATGAAGAACATCGGATATTCGGCATCGACCGCCAGCACCGGCGCCGCCGCCCAGATGGCGCGCACCAGTTCGGCATCGGGCAGCGCCAGCAGCGCCTTTTCATCGGCAACCCCGGCGTGGCCGAGGATTTCGGCCAGCGCCGTGTTGGTCAGCTCGTGGCTCCAAACGTCGCGGTCGCGCCAGACGATATCGGGCTGGCCGGTGTGGCGCGCGACGACAACGGCGTCGACCCGCGGCGGAGTCGCCACCAGCGCTTCGGCGACGGCGATGCGGATGCGTGCCGATGCGGTTGAATCGACCGTGCCGGCCTTGCCGAGTTCGGCAAGCGCCCGGCCGACGCCGCGCATGACATCGCCGCGCTCGACGGTGACTTCACCCTTCAGCGTCGCGGTGACGGTCTCGGCGATGCTCGCCGCCATGTCCGACGACAGGCCAAGGTCGACACCCGCAAGGCGATCGGCGAGCAGTCTCAGCGCCACCTGCACCGGAACATAATTGTCGAGCGCCGGATCGGTATACGCCGTCTTGAACGGCACGATCTGCGCCATGCGATAGCCGCCATCGGCGGTGATGACGATCCTGGCGCCGGCATCATGGATGCGGTCCGACAGTGTCTTGTCGGAAAAACCACCGAACACCGGCGTGTAGAGCACACCGATCCGCTTGGCGGCTTCGGTCCAGTACAGCTGCGCCGGGATGTTCGGCATGTTGAGCGCGATGCGATCACCGGCCTTGAGGCCGAGATTCTTCAGCGCGATGGCGCATTTCGCCGTTTCGACGAGCAGCTGCTTGCGGCTGACGCTGTAGCAATCGACGGGGGCGCCACGGCCGCCATCCTGCGCCATGTCCCAGCGATCACCTTCAAAGATGAACGCCGCCTCGTCACCATGGCCAGCGAGGACATGGCGATCGACCTCGTTGAAGCAGCAGTTCGTCCGGGCGCCGTCGAACCAGCGGAAATGCGGCGCATCATCGTCGTTGAAGGCGCGCGTCCAGGGCGCGAAATCCGTCGGCAGGTCGGGGCTGACCGGGGCTGCGGTCGCGGCATCCCAACCCGACCAGCGCGACCCATCGAACGACAGCCAAGCCGAACCGCCGCCGGGCAATTTTACCAGCCAGTGCAGGTTGCGCGCAGCAATCGCACCATGGACGGCGCCAGGGTCGGCGAGCACCGCGGCGCGCATCGCATCCCAGTCCGCACGGTTGCGGATCGGATTGGTCATCGCCTGCGGCAAAGCCGCCATAGTCCCGGTCGCCATCGACGCGAGCGCCTGATCGTTCATTGTCTGCCCTGTCCCTTTGCCCTGCCGGTTCGGCAACGCGCGAATGGCAAGCCTTGCCTTCGCCTGCTCCCGTTACAACAATTTTTGTGCGGCGCAAGGCCTAACGCATGATTGTGTCTGAACGATACGGGTTAATGATAAATCTATTACCGTTCGTGGGCAGTTTTTGGGCTTCATGTTGCCGATACTCAACGAATCGCTATGCCGATACCCGTCGACCCGGCTTCAACCGCAGTGCCGGCTTTTCGATGCAATGCCATGACAGCGCCGCCATCGGCACCGTCATCGCAAAGGCCAGGCCGAGATTGGCCAGCGGCGTGTCGGCCCCCAGCGCCACCGCCGCCTGCTGCGCCGGAAAGGCATAGATATAAATGCCATAGCTATAGTCCGGCAGCCGCGCGCTGAACGCCTTTACCCATGCCGGCACGCGAAACGCCGTGACCAGTGCCAGGTAACCATAGCCGATTTGCGCCACCGCGACCTTGGCCCAGGCATCGGCCGGGATGGCAAGCGCGATGGCCGTCAGCACCAACGCCAACGGCCACGACAGCGGCAACCGATCGCGCCACACCCAGGCCAGCACGCCCAGCGCAAAGGCGAACATCAGGTTGCGCAGATTGTCGATCGGCGGCAGCCCGGGGATCATCAGTGCCGGCGGCAGCGCCAGATTCACCAGCATCAGGCCGAGCAGCACCGCCGTCACCCGGATGCGAGGCTGGGTCAGACCCACGGCCGCCGCCAGCGCCAGCATCAGATAGCAGAAGACTTCCTTGGGAATCGTCCACAGCGAGCCATTGGCGATGCCCGGCACATAGTGCGTGTCGAACAACCCCGGCAGCGAAAAATCGCGCCCGAGCAGCAACGCGTTGCGCCAGACGAAGCGGTGCGTTTCGGGCGACCCGGCGAATTCGGCGAACGGGATGGTCCCGAACGCCGCCCACAGCACCAGCGGCACCACCAGCAGCATCACCCATAGCCCCGGCAGCAGCCGCAACCCGCGCGCCAGCAGGAAGGCCGGGACGCCGCGCTTGTACAGGCTGCCTGTGACGAGAAAGCCGCTCAGCGTGAAGAACAGGAACACCGCCAGCCGCGAGATCGCAAAGCCCAGCACCGGCACGGTCGGATCGAGGCCGCGCGCCGGCATCGTCAAATCCCAGGCATGCGAGATCATTACCGATGATGCGAGGAACCACCGCAACAGGGTGAAACTGTTGCCATCGGGGCGCAGATCGTCGGGCCCGATCCGCCTCGCCATCCACCAGCGCCCGGCCATGTCCAATGCCCGTTCGCGCCTAAAAGGCGTTCTTGGGCAGGATCAGGGCGCCGACGGTGCGCGCCAGGATATACAGGTCGAACCAGAGCGACCAGTTTTCGATATAATAGAGGTCGTGCTCGAAACGCTTGACCAGCTTGGCCTCGGTATCGGTTTCGCCGCGCCAGCCGCAGACCTGCGCCCAGCCGGTGATCCCGGGCTTGACCTTGTGCCGCGCCGCATAGGAGGCGACGACTTCGGGGAACAGCCGGCCGGCGGCGCGTGTCGACGGCGCATGCGGGCGCGGGCCGACCAGCGACATGTCACCCTGCAGCACGTTGAACAGCTGCGGCAGTTCATCGAGGCTGGAGCGGCGCAGCAGGCGCCCGACACGGGTGACGCGTGGATCGCCGCGGCTGGCCTGGTCGATCCGTTCAACCTGGCCATGGTCGTGATACATGGTGCGAAACTTGAAGACACGGAAATGCTTGTTGTTGAAGCCTTCGCGCGGCTGGCGGAAAAAAATCGGGCCGGGGGAATCGAGCTTTACCGCCAGCGCGATGAGCAGCAGCAGCGGCCAGACCAGCGCCATGATGATCACCGTCAGGATACGATCCTCAAGCGATTTGACGCCGGCGTCGATGCCCGAAATCGGCCGTTCGAACAGCGTCATCACCGGCAATTCGCCGAGCATGACCAGCGGCCGGCGGACAAAGGCAAAACTGGCGAGGTCGGGCGCCAGTCGGATCTTCACCGGTGTCAGCGCCAGCCGGCTGACGATCTGCTGCAACCGCGTTTCCGCCGACCACGGCAGTGCGACGACAACCTGGTCGATGCGGCCGTCACGGATCATCGAGATCAAGGCCGACAGATTGCCGAGCACCGGAACGTTCGACGATGTCGCCGGCACCCGCCCGTCGCGGCGATCATCGAAGAATCCAACGAGCGAGATCGTCAGCCGGTCGTGGGTCAGCACATAGTCGGCAAAGCGCGCGCCCTGCACGCCGGCGCCGAAAATCGCGACGCGCTGGTTGAACGTGCCCTGGTTCTTCAGCCGGCGCACCCAGAACGTTGAAAAGGCACGGACCAGCAGCAGCAGCATGCCGCCGCCGGCGAACCAGCCCAGCGCCCATCCCCGCGACACGACATCCGACGATTTGAGCAGAAAGCCGAGGGTGATCATGAACAGCGCCACGGTCACCCAGCTCGTCGCCACTCGCTGCCAGGCGCGGCGCAGCGAGAATTGGGCATCGACATCATAGCAGCCAAGGCTTTCGCCGAGCACGCCATAAGCGATCGCCGCCACCACGACGACGCGCGAATACAGCCCGGCGGAATCGGTGGTCAGCGTATCGCGGACCAGCGCCGTGGCGATGGCACCGCTGATGATGACGGTCGCGAATTCGAGCAGGCGAACGAAGAACACCGCAAGATCGAGCGGCACGCCGGGTTTGTCCGACTGCGTCGTCACCGGTGGCCGCTGCTGGAGGCGGATGTCGTTCATCGCGCGGCCGCCGGAAGGGCTGCGGCCGAATATGACGCAATGGCAGTAGCGCGGCTGCCGGTAATTGCTATAGGAGCGGCCGAAGGGTTGGGGAAAACCGCATGGAAACGCCGTACGACTGGATTACAATCATCGTCTTTGCCGGCCTGATCGTGCTGTTCCTGCAGCGCTCGCAGGGCGCCGCGCGCGATCATCTGTGGCAATATCTGGTCGCCGCCGTCGGCTGTGCCGTCACCAACTATCTCGGCAACGAAGCGCTGAAGCTCGACATGATCGGTTATCACGCCGGTGCTATCGCGACCGGCATCGCGACATTGGCCTTTATCTGGATCGTCCTGCAGCCCTTCAGCAGCGCCAACGACTGATCGCGGCGTCGCGAACCGGCTGGCCGCGCGCGCGGTCATGTCAGCGCGGCAGCCAGCGGCCGCCCGATCAGCACCTGGCGGTCGGCCGGGCGCATCGTCGCCACCATGCTGGCGGCGAATTCGCGCAGCTGGCCAAACAGTTCCGGCGTTGCCTCGCCGACCGTCGACATTCGCACAAGGACACCATCGGACAGATAGCCGCGCATCTGCTGGCGCAATTTCACCCAGCGCTGCGATGAACCATCGGTCGGCAGGTCATCGCCGATCCGCGTCCAATAACAGATCTGCTCGGCACGCGAATCGGTCGTCGCGCTCAATTCACGCACCGGCAGTTCGGTCTTCGGCCCCAGCGCCACGTCGACGGTTTGCGACCCCGAGATGACATAGCCGACCGCCGAATAGCAGGTTTCCGGGCGATGCAGCTGCAGCAGGTCGTTCTGCACCGCGCCATAGGCGATGACCAGCATGACCGGCGGGTGCTTGTCGGACACATACAGCCGCGCCAACGTCTGGCTGTACAGCCGATCGGACAGGCTTCCCGGCGACTTGGGCAACACAAAGGCGTTCGACGGCGCCGTTGTCCAGGCGCCGATCTTTTCCGGCACGATATCCTCGAGCTTGCGGTTTTCGAGCAGCACGAGACGGTTGCGCGGTGTCAGCACGGCCGCGGCACCGGCAGCGGCGATCAGCCCGCCACCCAGCAGAATGTCGCGGCGGTTCATCGGCCATCCTCCGGCGAGGCCAGCGCATCGCGCAATGGCGTCAGCAGCTTGTCGACGAGGAAGATGAACAGCAGGGCCGAGGTGAAGGTCACCATGCCGGCGAATTTGTGCAGGTAACCCTGCGCCGCCGCATCGCCGAAATGATAGGTGATCAGCACCAGCGCCGCGACGCGGATGATGTTGGCGGCAATGGCAATCGGCACCACCAGCGCCAGCAGCAGCATCGAATAGCGCCAGTTGCTGCCACGCAGCATGTAGATATAAAACAGCCCGATCGCCGACAGGCTGACCAGCGAATTGAGCCCGGCGCAGGCGTCTTCGACAAGCAACTGGTAGTTGGCGACATAGATGGTGACGCCGCTGTTGCCGATCGGATAGCCGAACTGTGTCAGCGTCCAGGTCACGACGAGCGAGACGAACAGCTTCAGCGGCTGGGTAATCTGGTCGAGCACCCAACCCGGGATCGGGATCACAAAAGCGAGATAGAAGATCGGGAACCACATGGTGCGGAGCACGCGACCGCCGACATAGGCATAGGCGACCGCGATCAGCGCCAGCAACAGCGCTGCCACCTCGATGCTGACGAAATCATAGGCGCGGCCAAAGGCATAGGCCGGGATCGCGATGGCGAGCGCCGCGACCGTCGGCACCACGGAGCCGGGCACCATGTCACGCTTGATCTCGGCCATCCGGCGGAAGATCAGCCAAAGCCCGGTAGCAACGACGATCGGGCCGTGAACGCCCGATTCAAGCGACCAGGGCCCCCGTGCCACCGACACCAGCGTCGGGATCGCCATCAGCGCGATGCCGAGGAACACCGGCCAGTGGTTGACCAAAAGGGCCTGCCATGGCGGGCGGAGCGTGGATGCCGCTGTTGCCACGATCAAAACTCGTTGAGGACCGAGCCGATCACCGGGCAGCGCGCCGATGCCAACTGGCTGACCAGCGTCGACACATCGTTGAAGAAACTGAAATTGCGCCGCGCCACGACCAATGCATAGCCGGCAGCAGCACCGACCGTCAGCGCGTCGGCGTTGGCGTTGGTGGCCGGCGTGTCGAAGATGACGAGATCATATTCGCGCAGCAGCGTGTTGGTGCCATCACGGAAGCGGCTCCCCGACAGCAACTCCTGCGGACGCGCCACCGGCGGCCCGGCGGTGATAACCGACAGGTTGGGCAGCACATTGGCGTGGACGACGCGTTCCGGCCGCGCCACCTGAAGCGACAGGAAGCTCGACAGCCCCGGGGCATTGGCATCGAGGCCAAAGATCTGATCGAGCCGCGGCGAGCGCATATTGGCATCGACAATCAGCGTCTTGGTGCCGACCTGCGACAGCGACGCGGCAAGGTTGGCGGCGAGATAGCTGCACCCGGCGCCATCGACCGGCGACACGAATGCGAGGCCGCGGCGCCCGGCGCGGATGTGCTGGGCGATGATCTGGGTGCGCAGCAGCCGGATCGATTCCGACCGCAGGCACGACGGATCGTTGACGACGATCAGTTCATCCGAAACATCGCGGCGCTGGGTATCCTGCAGCGCCAGACTGCTGATCAGCTGCTCGCGGGCGCGATCGAGTTCCTCGGTGGTGATGAAGCCGAGTTCGAGCGCGGCCTGATCGAAATCCAGCCCGCGTTCGGTCTGGTGGCCGGCGACACGCGCTGTCTGATCTTCCGACAGATAGCCGAGACGGAGCAGCGCGTCGCGGATCGGGGCATCGAAGGCGGTGCGGCCGTCGTCGATACGGTTCGCCGCGACATCGGCAAGCGGGGTCGAATCCATGGAGATATTATTCCCTTGCCCGGTCACTGCGCCGGCTGCCAGCCGGCATCAACCGGCCGACGGCGCCGCGACAGCAGGCGGGTGATACGGTCGCGCCACGGCGACGGCGCAACATCTGCGACCACCGCAAGCACCGGCGATTTCGAGGCAAAGCCCAGATCGTCGGTACCGCGGATGCGCCGCTTCAGCATTTCGGTGAACACCGCCAGCACGAGCCCAAGGCCAAGGCCGAACGCGATCGACAGGCCCCAGACCTGCGGCCAGTTAGGAAAAGACGGCACCGACGTA
The DNA here is from genome assembly GCA_038326915.1 of Sphingomonadales bacterium. GTDB lineage: Bacteria > Pseudomonadota > Alphaproteobacteria > Sphingomonadales > Sphingomonadaceae > Sandarakinorhabdus. Next base: position 3,073 of record JBBQKM010000025.1, on the reverse strand, counting down.
CCGATGGCATCGCCGAGAATAACCAGGCCGCTTTCCGAAACGTTGGACGCCAGCTTCAGGTCCGCGGTACGCGCCGCAGCCTTTTCATACTGGGCGCGGCGCAGTTCGACATCCCGTTGCAGCTGGGCAAGCTGGTCGAACTTGTCCTTCATGCCCATGACCTTGACGCGCTGCGTTTCATAATCGCGTTCCAGTGCCGCGACGGTGCGCTGCCCAGCCGAACCGATCGCGGCACGATTGCTGTTCTGCACCGATGTCTCGCGCGAAATTTCGCGGTTGAGCAGGTTGCGGCGCGAGATCATCGCCTTGTAGGTCGGGTGCTCGAGGCCGAGCTTTTCGCCGGCCTGCTCGATCTGGTCATTGAGTGTCGCCAGTTGGACCTTCAACTGGTCGACGACTCCGGTGGTGACCGACGAGCCCTGCATCGCTTCCTGCTGGGTCGCCCCGCCGCGGGCCTGCATCAACGCCGTCTGCAGGCTGATCAGCTTCGACTGTTCCGATTCGCCGCTCGGGCCGACGACGATATTGTTCTCGCGTTCGAACTTGGTCTTGACGGCCTCGGCCTGGGCCAGACTCTCCTGCGCCTTGTCGGACTGTTCACGATACCAGTCTGCCGTGCGCCCGGCGGTGTCGGTCTTGAATTTCAGGCTGTTGTCGATGTACGATTCGCGCAGCAGCGTCACCACCTGCTTCGACAGTTCAGGGTCGGGCGACTGATAGCTGATCTCGAGAATGTTCGAGCCGGCTATCAGATTGACTTCGGTGCCACTGATGATGCGTTGCGCACCCCAGCGCCGGAAATCGATCGAGCCGCCAGTATCCGCCTGCCAGGCGGCAATAAGCCCGGGATTTTGCGCCCAGCCCAACTTGTCGACGACGTCGCCGGCGATGCGGTAGTCCTGGATCAGCTCGATCTGGGTGCTGACATAGCCGCGCGCCGCGCCGGGTCCGATCATTTCGCCGGTCACCGGGTCGGGCTTGACGATATCGAGCAGCACGCGCGCCCGTGCCGGATAGCGTTCGGGCAATGTGCTCGCCACCCCCAGCGCCACGACGACGCAGGTGATCAGCGTCGTGAAGATGATCCAGCGGCGCGCGATCAGGATGCGCAGGAATTGGGCGAGACTCATCGGTGAGCGTCCTTGCAAGCCGGGATATGCGACATCAGAACAACCGTTCCTTGACGATGATTACGTCATTCTTCTGCACAGTCTGCGTCAGCTCGACGTCAATCTCTTTCGCATTACCCCGGATGAGTCCGACCTTGCTGGTCGATCCGGTTGCCGTCACGCCGCCGGCCAGCGCCAGCGCCTGGCGTATGGTCATCCCCGGCAGCACCGGCAGCGCACCCGGCCGGTTGACCTGCCCGGTCAGGAAGAACTGGTCGGCCTCGGGCACGTACAGCGTGTCGCCGGGACGCAGCAGCGGGTCCTTGTCGGGATCGCCGCGCACCAGACCTTCGGACTCCAGCCGGATCTCGGGGCTGCCGGGACGGCGCAGATAAACGTAGGCGGCGCCATTTTCGCGGATCCAGCCAGCCTTTAGCAGCACTTCGAGCGCGCGGTACGGGCGGTCGAGCGGAAACACCCCCGGCGTCGCGACCTTGCCGGCAACATTGACCGTCTTGCTGACATAGGCACCGATCTCGACGTTGACGATCGGATCCTTCAAAAAGCCGCCATTGGTCAGCTTGGTGGTGACTTCACGCGCCAGCCCGATGTTGGTCAGCCCTGATGCCTTGACGATGCCGATCAGCGGCATGACAATGGTGCCATCCGATTTGACGCGGGTCGTAATGTTGAATTCCGACTGGCCATAGACGATGACCTGCACGGTATCGTCGGGCCCCAGCACATAGCCGAGGTCTGCAGGCTGCGCCATTGCAGCGCCACTGCCGAGCAGCAGCATCGCCAGCAGCGTCCGCCAGACCGCGACCAGCCGCATTGCCCCAAACCGCATTACCCGCGTCCTCCAAAACCAACACGCAGCCGCAGGACGGCCGCTACCGAATTATACGAATAGGTATCAGGATTCGACTTACGATCCTGATAAGAAACTTCACCCGACACCGAATATAGGCTGGATGGCGTATAAGCCACGCCGGCAAAAACCCGCGAGATCTTGTCCTGGACGCGGCGCAGAGGCTCCTCGACGCTGACGAAGCTGTTGCGATAGTCGCGCTGGGTATAGCTCAGCCCGGTGCTGAAATTGATGGCGCGATTGATGCGATAGCCGACGTTCGCGGCGATCGACTGGACGACCTGGTACTGGGCGCCGACGTTGATGCTGGCCTGCGCCGATTTGCGCGCCGTCAGGTCCGCGCTCAGGCGGCTGCCGCTGTTGTAGCTGATACCGGCATCAAAGCCGAGGTTCGATTGCGAATCGCGCGCCTGCGGCACCAGCACCGTCAAGCCGGGCGCCAGTGCGACAGGGATCAGGATGTCGCGCGGTTGCGGCTTCACATCGAAATAGCTGATGCCGAAATTGGTCGACAGCCGGCCGCCAAGGCCGCGCTGATAGCCAAAGCGGCCCGACAGGATGTCGACGCCATCCTGGACCTGCGCGGTCGGCGAGGTGAACACGAGCCGCTCGGGATAGGTGACCTGCGTCAGGCTGCCCGAAAGCGAAAACTGCCCCAGAACCGGCGTGCCATAGCTGATCTGCGGCGAAAAACTGGTGCTATCGGTATCGAATTGTTGCCGATCGATGCTGTCGTTGCGCGTCGTGCTGTGGCGGATCGCGCCACCAAAGGCCAGGCCGGTGGCGGTCCGGCAGGTGGCGCTGCCGCCGAAACCAACGATTTCCTGGACGTTCGGTGTTGCCAGCGACTGTTCGGAGAACAACTGTTGCCGGTTCGAATAATTGGCACTCAGGTCGCCCGAGCAGCGGCTGCCCAGGCGCCAGTTCACGCCGCCGTTGGCGCTGTAATAGTTGCGGTTGCGGTCGCTGTTGCGCACATAGAAATCGCGGCCGAGGGTGCCGGATACGAACACCTCCTGACGGCCGACCGCGGTGCCGTACGACAGTGTTGCGGCCGGCGAAATGCGGAAATCGGCCTTGTCGGTGGGCTGTC
>JBBQKM010000024.1:0-15637 GCA_038326915.1 Sphingomonadales bacterium | reverse complement strand
GCAGGGCTTCGACGGGCTGATCAACAGCGTCGCCGCGCGGGTCGTCGATCGCATGCAGAATGAAGCAGAGCTGCCGCGCCGTGGCCAGATCGCCGCCTTTCCGGCGCAGTTGGCGTCGCTGCGCGCGCCGCTCGCCGAATTGCTCACCGCACTCGGCCAGAAAAGCCGCTTCGACACGCCGGCGCGGGTTCGCGGCGTCTACCTCGCCTCGGGCACCCAGACCGGCAATCCGGTCGATCGCATCCTGCTGACCATCGGCATGCCGGCGATGGCGTCGACCAGCGCCGTCGGCCAGGGCCGCAGCTATTTCCTCAAACGGTTCTTTTCCGACCTGGTGTTCCCCGAACAGGGCCTTGCCAGCCGCAACGCCGCTGCCGAGAAAAAGGCGCGGCAACGCTATGCCTTCGGCATCGGTGGCGGCGTTGCGGCGCTGGTCGTTGCCATCGGCCTGTGGGGCTGGGGCTATGTCAAGAACAGCGCGCTGATCCGCGGCGTTTATGAAACCACCGCTGCCTATGCCCAGGCCGCCGGCATTGCCCGCGGCGGCACCGCGTCGGCCTCCGAAGACCTTGCCGCGCTCGGCGTGCTCGGCAAGGCGAGCACCGACATGGCGGCGGCGAGCGATTTCGGGCTTGGCCTCGGCCAGGGCGGGCGGCTGTCGGCGGAGATCAAGGCGATCTATGGCCGCGACCTGCAGCGCCGGCTGACCCCGATCCTCGCCGGCCTCGCCGAGGATCGCATCGCTGCCGATACCGCCAACCCGGCGCTGCTCTACGACGATCTCAAATCCTATCTCGTTCTCGGCGGCCGTGGGCCGTTGCTGCCCGAACAGGTCACCGGCTGGGTGCAGCCGGCGTGGGCCGCGCGCGGCGGCGGCGGCGATGTCGCCACCGAAGCCAGCGAACTCGTGCGCCATACGGCTGCGTTGTTCGACGGCAATTTCAAGCCGGTCGCCGTCGACGCCACGCGGATCGATCGCGCCCGCGAGGTGCTGCGCGCCCAGCCGCCGGCGGTGCGCGTCTATGGCCGGCTGAAGGGCAAGGCGATGGAGACCGGCGAGCCGATGTGGACGGCACGCGAAAACGCCGGGCCGCGGCCGGAGATCTTCTTTGCCTCGAGCGGTGCCTTTGCGCCCGGATCGGGCATCCCGGCGCTGTTCACCCGCAAGGGCTATGACAAGATTTTCCTGCCAATCCTCGCCAGCGGTCCCAAGCTGCTCGAGGAGGAGGCCTGGGTCGTCGGCGACAGCGGGCCTGCCGCGGCTGTCCCCGATCTCGGCGCGCTGAAACGCGATCTCGAACGCCTGTATTTCGATGAATTCCTGCAACGCTGGCGCGCCTATTTCGCCGGCATGCAGCCGCGCGCCGCGACGTCGCTCGCCGACAATGTCCAGCGGCTGCGCGACGGCAGCGGACCCTTGTCACCGCTGCCGCCGCTGCTGCGCGCCGCGGCGCTAGCATCGGACATGACCCCGTCGAAGGGTGGTCCCAAACCCGGTGTCTTGGGTGGCAAATTGCTCGGCGCGGTCGGCATGGGGCCGGGCACCGGCGCCGACGATGCCCGCGCCGCGGTGGTCAACGCCTTTCTGCCGCTGCGCATGTTCGTCGGCATTCCGCCGGGCGGCGGCGCGCCGGCGCCAAACGCACCGCTCGACCTGATGCTCGGCAGCATGGGGCAGCTCGCCGACAAGCTCAACATCATCTCGGTGCTGCCGGGCGGCGGCGGCGAAACCGGATCGGCGGCGAGCCTCGAGGTGCGCGCGCTGATCAGCCAGCTCGACCAGACTGCCAATGCCATGCCCGAACCCGCCGGCATCATCGCCAAGGCCATCGCCAGCGACGCCAATGTGGCGCTGGGCGGCGCCCGCACGGCGCAAATGGGCGCAGCGCTCGATGCCAGCTTTGGCAGCCAGTGTTCGGAGGTCGTGGCCAAGGTGTTTCCGGTCCAGCCGGCGGCGCAAGTCGAGATTTCGCTCGCCGATTTCAGCCGGTTCTTTGCACCGCAGGGGGCAATCGCCAAGTTCGTGTCGCAGGAACTCGCCGGCTATGTCGATACCACCGGGCCGGCGTGGATCGCCAAGCCCAACGCCGCCGAGATCGGGCTGACCGAGGCCAATGTCCGCGCCCTTCAGGCGGCCAACCAGGTGACGCGGACATTTTTCGCCAGCGATCCGCAGGCACCGCGGCTCGTCTATCAGCTCGAACCGATGGCGCTGGCGGGCGCCAAGTCGGTCAGCCTCAAGATCGACGGCCAGGTGCTCAAATATGACGGCAAGGCGGCGGTGCCGGCGACGTTCGAATGGCCCGGCGCTGGCGCCGCATCGGTCGAATTCGGGCTGGAGGGCAGCAGCGTGCCCGCAATCCGTACCTGGCCTGGGCAATGGGCGCTGTTCCGGCTGATGAAGGCGGCGGCGGTGCGTGCCGGCGCGACGCCATCGGCAGGCGAAGGCAGCCTGACCGAAGGTGGCGCACGCTTCGATTTCCGAGTCCGGACGTTCGTCGCCGGCAACCCCTTTGTCGTCGATCCGTTCATCAAGGTCGCCTGCCCGGCACGCGTCACCACCGGCCCGGGCGCCAACCCGCCGGTCACGGGCTGATCAGCCGATCAGGAACGGCACGGCAGCCATCCGCTGCAGCGCGGTATCGACATCGACCTCGTGGCCATAGCCCGACGCCGCCCAGTCGGCGACCAGCGCGGCGCGGTCGCGGCTGCCGTCGAGCAGCGCCAGGAACGCCAGCGGGCCATCGAGCGGCATGTTGATTGTATTATGGTCGAGCGAATAAAGATTGCGATGCCCGGCAGCGATCTGGGCGCGCGCCACCGGGCTGGCCAGCGGCCGTTCGCCGGCCGCGGCCACCCCGGGCAACGGCGTCGCGTACAGGCAGACGACATCGGCGGTGAACAGCTTGAACAGTGCCTCCTGCATGTCGGGCGTATCGGCAATCTCGGTCACGGGTGATCGCTGCGGCCAGCGCTGGCCGAGCGCTTCCAGTCGCGCCGCGAGGGTGGCATCGCCGATCTTGAATTCATCGTCGTTGATCTTGAAGGTGTCCGGCCCGATCTGTTTTGCCCGGGTCGACACGTACAGCCCTGCCAGCCGGGTCGGATCGAGCCGGCGTGCCGGGTTGCGGCCCTGGTGCACCAGCAATGTATGGTGGAAAAACACCACCGATCCGAAATCGGTGCTCTGCGCCTTGTGGACCACCGACGCATCATCGTCATCGGTGCCGGGCAATCCGTCATACAGCATCGCCGGCGAGGCTTCATTGAGGAAGCCCAGCCCCACTTCATTGGCGGCGGCAACGACATCGGAGAGCAGTTGCGGGTGCCATTCGCTGCTCAATTCGTCATGAAACAGCGTTTCGGGATGCTGGCGCAGCATCGGTCGCGCCACGTCGCGCAGCGCGGCAACGACCGTGCGTTCACCGGGCCGCAGCCGGGCGAAATCCTCCAGCACTTCATAGGCGCGCTGCAGCCGCGCGGCCTGGTCGTCGATGCCACGCAGATGGTGGAACATCAGGTCGCGGATGACCTGCCGCAAATGCCCGCCGGGCATGGCATTGTAGCTGACGAACGCCACCCCCTCCGGTGCCAGCACGCGGCCAATCAACTGCATCAGCGCGGCGCGCACCGGCGGCGGCACCCAGGCATAGACGCCATGGGTGATGACATAGTCATATTGCCCCTGCATCGCCTGCGCCGCGACCATGATGTCGCCGACTTCATTGACGATGTTGGTCAGCCCGGCGGCGCGGATCAGCGCGTTGCCGCGGGCGATGGCCACCGCCGAGAGGTCGAAATTGTGGAATTGCGCCTGGGGATAGGCGGCCGCCATGGCGATCAGGTTGACGCCATCGCCGCCGCCGATTTCGAGCACCCGGGCCGTGGCCACCGGCGCCGCCGCCAGACCGTGCAGGGTGGCGATCGCCGCCAGCCGGTCGGGATGGGTAATCGGGAACAACGTCGCCGGATAGGCGACGAGGTCATAGCTCGTCGATGCCGGCATCGCCCGCGGTCAGTTGGCGCGCGAAAACTCGACGCGGCGATTGGCGGGCGCGGTTGGCGGGGTGCCGGGCCGCGGCTTGTCAAAGCCAAAGCCGTGCGGCTGGACGCGCGACGGATCGACACCCTGCGCAACCAGGAAATCGGTCACTGACTGGGCGCGGCGCTTCGACAGTTCCAAATTATATTCGCGGTTGCCGACAGCATCGGTATGGCCATCGACGTTGAACTTCATCGCCGCCAGCGCCGGCGATCGCATCGCCTCGGCAAAGGCGCGCGCCTCGGCCTTGCCCTGTTCGGTCAGATCGGCGGAGCCATTGGCAAAGGTCACCTCCATGTCGAGCCCGCCGCTGGATGTCGCGGGTGCCGCGCTGCGGCGCGGCGGTGCCTTGGTGGCGGTGCGGGTCGGGGTGGTGGCGGCCGGTGCCGGACTGGTGGTCGGCACCTTGACCGTGGTCGGGCGCGCCAGGCTGAAGGCGCGCTCGTCGCCGACCTTGATCTGCTGGCTGCTGTCCGGCGCCGTGTCACCGCAACTGCCGCTCAATTTGCAGACAATATCGTCAGGGGTGTTGCGCGCCGCGGACGCCTGCGCGATCGCAGCCGAGGATACCGCCGAGGACATGGCAATCGCCATTCCAATCAAGGCATAAGCACGCATTTTACGTCCCCAACGTTGCAACAACAAATTTTGAGTACGTTAACTGTAAACCTTCGTCGGGCAATTGACAATCATTCCGGCAATCGCTTCGCTATGTTCGCGGCGCGATACTTCCAATTAGCAGGGGCCATGATGCTGACACTCATCCCGCGCGGTCCGGGCGCGCCGCCGCCGGTTCGCATCGATGCTCGCGGCGCCACCATCGGCCGCGGCGCCGGCGTCGACCTCACCTTGCCCGATCCCAACAGCATCGTGTCGTCAAGGCATTGCCGCATCGATTTCCACGCCGGCCGCTATGTGCTGACCGATACCAGCACCAACGGCACATCGGTCAATGGCCGGCGACTCGCCGCGCCGCACCCGCTTGCCGAAGGCGATGTGCTCGCTATCGGGCCCTGGCAGGTGGCGGTGTCGCTGGCCGCCAGCGCGGCCGCTGCGGCGCCGCCGGCCATCGACCCGAACTGGAACCGCGCCCCTGCCCCGCCGGCCGGCGCGACGCTTCAACAGCCCGCGTCCGGGAGCGGCCAGCAACCCGCCGCCGGCGGTGATGCGGTCAGCCAGTTGCTACTGGCCGCCGGCATTCCGCGCGCTTCGGTCGCCGCCAGCGATGCCGTGGTGCTCGCCGCCGCCGGGGCGCTGCTGCGCCAGTTCAGCGGCGGGCTGATCACGATGCTCGCGGCACGCGCCAAGGCGCGCGGCGAACTGGGGGTGAAGCCGCCGCCGGCATCGAACAACCCGCTGAAGAAGCAGGCCAAGCCCGAAGCGGCGCTGGCGCAGTTGCTGGGGGCGCCGCAACCCGCCGAGCGCGCCGTCGCAGAGGCGTTCGCCGAACTTGACGCCCATCAGCGAGCAACGCTGCAGGCGATGCAGGGGGCGTTGCGCGCCACGCTCGATGAACTGGCACCCGATGCGATCCGCCAGCACCACGCCAAGGCCAGCGATGCCGTGCTGTGGCAAGCCTATGACAAGGCCTTTGCCGGCCAGGGCGGCGACAGCTTCATCGAGGTCTTCGCGCGCGAGCTGGGCGCCTCATATGAAAAGCTCGCCAAGGCCGGGTAACGACGGTTCGCGACCAGGTTGATTCGGCATCCCCGCGAAGGCGGGGAAATGACGAGGGGTGTGCCGAGTCGCGGTCCATTTCGGGTATCCGGATACCGAATCTGGCTCGGAAGTTTACGAACTATACTGTTTCGGCAGTTTTTCGCACGCCGCGTCCACTTCGGCAGCGTGTCAGTCACCAGCAATGTCAAAGAGCAAAACGCTCACAATGATAACCACTCCGGTGTAAAATGTCAATGTGAACGAGCCTGTCCGGCACCCTGCTATTCCTTGACCTCGTCGACCATCTTGAACCAGACCATTTCCGCCTTCCAGCCGCGTGCCGCCGCTGCGGCCGCGAACCCCGCCGTGTTCATCTTCTTCCCGGCAAAAAATTCCGGGCTGAAGCCGCCATCGCCGGTCAGCAGCAGGATGCCCGACCAGCCATCATGGTCGGCGTCGATCTGCAACCGGTAGCGATCCCCGCCCAGGTCGGCGATCGGCGTGCCGTTCTTTTCCAGCCCGGCAAAGACCTTGCGATTGGGAATCACTTCTGAAATCGCGCCGCTCGGTTCGATGCCGTACAGTGCGAAATCCTGCGCCGGGTTGGCGAGATCGAGGTTGACGATGGCGCGCGCGCCGACCTTGCCGGCATAGGGACTGTCGGGCGGCAGCACGCTCATTTCGAATTTGCGTTGCGGCACCGATAGGTGCGGCGTGCCGCTGGCACGAATGGCGCGGAACGCATCGATCGACGCGCATTCCGATGCGTTGATCGGCGCCACTGCGCTGAAATCGGTCGCGGCGACGCGCGCACCGCTGGCGGTGGCAGCATCCGAAACCGCCTTTTCGGCCTGCGCCGGCGCACCGGCCACGCCGGCAAAGGCCAGGGTCACCCCATCCGGGCTGTCGTTGGCGCCGAGCAGATCGAGCCAGGTGCACGAAAGCCCCGGCAGCACGGCCGTCACCGCCGCCTGCGCCCTGACAGCCGCCGATGGCCCCGCCGCCGCTACCGCCGGGTCGGTGGCCGCTGGCGTCACCACCGGCGGTGTATCGGTGCCGCCAAAGGCCAGCCAGCCGCCGAGCGCGAGCAGCGCCACCAGCCCGACACCGCCGCCGATGATGAGGCCCTTGTTGCTGCCACTGTTGTCTCCGCCACCCTCTGCCTTGGCATCCGGCTTTGCCACCGGCTTCGGCTTCGGCTCGGGCTTGCCGGGCTTTGTCACCGCTGGCGCCGCGGGCGCCACCGCCGGCGCCGCCAGCGCGGCGATCACCGCCTCCATCGAGCGCAGCCGCGCCTGCGGATCGGGCGTCAGCATCCGGTCGAGCACACCCCGGATTTCCACCGGCGCGACGCTGGTATCGGCACCCTTGCGGCGACGGTCGATGGCATCGACGAACGATGATCCCATGTCGATATTCTTGCCCTGCGCCACCGCGAGGATGACAAGGCCGAGGCTGTAGACATCGCTCCACGGCCCGACTTCGCGATCGAAATCGCCGAGCTGTTCGGGGGCGACATAGCCCAGCTTGCCGGCAAAACCGTCGCCGATGATGGTTTTCGACCCCGGATCGAGATCCTTGGCGATGCCGAAATCGATGATCTTGGCGCGATCGAGGCGGCGATCCTCGAGCAGCACATTGTCGGGCGAGATGTCGCGGTGGATGGCGCCGAGCGCATGCGCCGCCGCCAGCCCTTCGGCCAGCCGCCGGCACAGCGCCACCAATTCCGCGGGGCCGGGCTGCAGTTCCGACAGCACGTCCGACAAATTCACCCCGTCGATGAATTCGGTGACGATGTAGAACACGCCGAGCTGGGGTTCCTGCGCCAGCACGCGATATTGCACCAGCGCCGGGTGCGACAGCCGCGTCAGGGTGCGGGCTTCCTTGCGGAACATCGCCTGGACATTGGGGTCGGCGGCGAGCTGCGGCAGGATCACCTTGATGGCGACGCGCTCGTCGCTGTTGACGTTGATGCCTTCGAACACCTCGCCCATGCCGCCGCGCGCCAGGAAGCGTTTGACCTCGAAGATGTGGTTGAGCACGTCGCCGGGCTGGATGCGGTCACCATCGGTGCGCGGCGCCATCGGCGCGGCACTGCCGAACGCAGTCGGCGCCGCGGCTGGCGGCAGCGATCCGGCCGGCGCCATGATGGTGCGATCGGCGGCGGGTGGCAGTGCGGGCGCCGCCGCCGGCGGGGTGGCAGGAGGATTGGCGCTGGCGGGCCGAAACACCGTGCGATCCGATTCGGGCGGGTCGGCTTCGTCGCTCATGTCGTGCTGCCCGCGGTCAGGCTGCCAAAGTGCAGCAGCGTCGGTTCGGTGGCGACGATAGTGATCGCCGTCACATTGTCGGGGGCGCCGCGTTCGAGGCAGTGCGCGACCATCGCGCCGATGGCATCATCCTGATCGTGGCGTTTCAGCTGCGCGGCGATTTCCTGGTCGGAAATGCAGCCGTACAGCCCGTCGCTGCACAGCATGAACACATCATCGGGCAGCAGCACATCGGTGACCATGTCGAGTTCGAGCGGTTCGGCGACCCCGACCGCGCGCGTCAGCACGTTGCGCAGCGGGTGGGTGGTGGCGCCTTCGATCGTGAGCAGGTCGCGATCGATGAGTTCCTGGACCTGGCTGTGGTCGCGGCTGAGCCGGTAGAGCGCGCCGTTGCGCAACAGATAGGCGCGGCTGTCACCCGCCCAGATCACCCCGAAACGGCGGTCGCGGACCACCAGTGCGACGACGGTGGAGCCCATCTGGGCACCCGTCGCCTGCGCTTCGGCGACGATGCGGCCATTGGCGCTGCGGATGGTATCGGCGACATGGGCGAGCAGTGCATCGAAATCATCGACCGGCGCCAGCGTCGCCAGCCCGTCGACGACCGCCGCCGCCGCCCAATCGCCGCGCGCATGACCGCCCATGCCATCGGCCACCGCCCAGACGCCGGCGGCTTCCGACGCGAAATAGCGATCCTCGTTGAGCTGCCGCACCAGGCCGGTGTCGGTCACCGCCTGCCATTCGGTGCGAAGCGGTATCATCGCCGCATCCCCTGCCCCCCAAGACTGCCGGCAAGTGTGTAGCGCGTGTTGGCCGGTTGCTGCAATCATTGCGCTGCAAACATTGCGCAGCGTTCGTGTCCGGCCGCTTTGCGCCAGCGGGGCGCGCGGCTATACTCGGCCATGGGGGCGCGACGCAGCCAGCGGTGCATCCCGGAGGGCAGCGCGCTTTGCACGATTCGACGGGGGACTCCTGGGATCCGCGCACCTGGCTGGCCGATTGGCAGCCGTCCGGCGACGCGGCGCCGGCCCGGCGCCCGGCCGTGGCGTTGCGGTTGCCGGGCGGCGGCGACCGCCGCATGCCGATTGCCTTTGGTGCAGCGCTGGCGGTGCTTGCCGTCGGCGCGTTGACCGCGCGCCTATCGCGGACCGACACGCCGGCGGATACGCAAGTTGCGGGGGCGACCGCGCCCGCGACGCCGCAAGGGCCGCCGCAGATCAAGCGCACGCTCGTGCTGTCGGGCGTCGGCGATCTTGCCGAGGCGCTGCGCACCAGCGGGCTGGGCAATGCCGATGCCGAGGCGGCCGCTGCCGCCGCACGCCCGGCGCTGGCACCCGCCGGCGAGATCCGCGCGATACTGACGCTCGACCAGAAGGATGGCAAACCCAGCCTCGCCCGGCTCGACGCGTCGAACCCCGACAGCTCGGGGGTGGTGGTGTCCCCGGTGGCGCCGGGGGTGTTCACCGCCTCGCGCGTCGCGGCGCAATTGACCGAAAAGATCATCGTGCGGCGCGGCACGATGGATGCCGACAGCTTCTATTCCTCCGCCGTTGCCGCCGGGGTCATCGACAGCCTGATCCCGGTGTTTGCCAAGGCGCTGGCCTTTGATTTCGATTTCCAGCGCGAAGTCCGCGCCGGCGATGCGTTCGAGGCAGCGTTTTCACAGCCGGTCGATTCGGCCGGCAACCCGGTCGGCGCCCCGACCTTGCTCTATGCGGCGCTGTCGACGGCGACCAAATCGGCGGCGGTGTATCGTTTTGCCGAACCCGGCGGCGCGCCACAATGGTTCGATGGCAGCGGTCGCAGCATCGTCCGCGCGCTGATGCGCACTCCGGTCGATGGCGCGCGCGTGTCGTCGTCGTTCGGGTTTCGCATCCACCCGGTGCTGGGCTTTGCCAAGCTGCACAAGGGCACCGATTTCGCTGCACCGACCGGCACGCCTATCTATGCGTCGGGCAATGGCGTCGTCACCTGGTCGGGGATGAAGGGCGCCAACGGCAATCTGGTCATCCTGCGCCACGACAATGGCTGGGCGACCTATTATCTGCACCAGAACCGCATCCGGCCCGAAGTCACCGTCGGCGCGCGCGTCGGCCAGGGCCAGGCGATCGGCGAAGTCGGCACCACCGGGCGGTCGACCGGACCGCACCTGCATTACGAAGTCCATATCGACAACCAGCCGGTCGATCCGCTGAGCATCCGCACCGAAGGCGGGCGGATCCTGAGCGGCCAGGCGCTGATCGCCTTCGGCAAGGAACGCGACCGGATCGATGTCAACCGTGCCGGGCAGTCGGGTTGAGGCCTCGCCACGCGACAGCCGGGATCGCCAGTGCGACCAGCGCAAAGGTCATCGCGATGCTGGCGTTGAGACCTTCGGGCGCCCCGCCCCACAGCGCCGGGCCGGCGAAATCGATGTCGTGGATGGCGCCGAAACTGCCGACGCCGGGATTGGGGATAAGGCCGAGACCGATGCTTTCGGCCCAGTTCCAGCCGAAATGCGCCGCCACTGCGAGGATGATGCCGCCGCTGCGCTGCGCCACCAGCCCGAACAACAGCCCGCCGAGGATGAGGTTGACGATGGTCAGCAGCGACCGATCGGCGCCGATCAGGTGCAGGATCGAAAACGCCGCGGCGGTAACCAGCAGCCCGGCGATGTCGCCCCAAGCGCGCGACAGCACCGGTTGCAGCCAGCCGCGGAAATAGACTTCCTCGACGCCGGCCTGGAACAGGATGAGCAGCGTGCCGCCGAGCAGCGCGCCGGCCCCGCCGGCGGCGGCGGCGCCGGGCAGCGACGGCGACGCTAGCGCTGCCAGCCCGGCCGCTGCAAGCAGCCCGCCGATGCCGCCGGAAAGGCCGAGGGCAACCATCTGAACCGGGGCAAGACCGACGAGCTGACCCCAGCCCTTTTCGACTGTCAGCCCGATCGCCGCGACAGCAAGCAGCGCGCCGAAGACGATCAGCGTGAACACGGTTTCCTGCGCGGCGTCACCCGCACTGCCCAGCCCGGTCGTCGTCGCCAGCAGCGTGAACAGCCATTGCCCCAGCGGCACGATGGCGGCAGCGGCGGCGGCAGCGACGACCAGCGTCGCCGCCGGGCGGATGTGCGGCGATCCCGCGCTGATCCCGGCGCCTGCCGCCATTATTGCGCTGCGGCCTGGCCGGTGGCGATCGGGCCCGACAGCATCGATTTGCTGCCGTCGCCGACAAGGAAATAGGCGCCCCAGAAATAGGGGTGCGAGACTTCGGGCTTGGCGATCACGCCGCGCTGGGCGTCGCGCAGCGCGGCGCCGATGGTTTCGGTGCGTCCGGATCGGTAGAAATCGCCGATCAGCGCCTCGGTCTGCAGCGATGCCGGTACCTGCCAATAGGTGGCGATCACGGCGCGCGCATTGGCGGTGATGAAGGCGCGCACCAGGCCATCGAGCGTTGCCGCCGATTCGTCCTGCCCCGACAGGCGGCCGCCGACCCCCGACACGCCGCTGGCGGTTTCGCACGCCGACAGCACGACAAGGTTGGCATCAAGATCGAGCGCGGCGACTTCGGGCAGGCTGAGCAGGCCGTCGGAGGGTGGCCCGCCGGCGATCGGCGGCGCCAGCGTCGTCACCAGCGACGGCGGGATGCGGGTGCATTCGCCGGTCTGGGTTTCGGGCACGCCATGGGTGGCGAAATGGACAATCTGGAATTTGCGGTAATCGCCGCGCGCACTGTTGGCGAGCACCGCGACGTCGCTGAAGTCTTCCTTGGTGACTTCGGGCGAGTTCGGATAGCCGAGCGCCGCCGACGCGACGCCGAGTTCGTGCGCGCTCACCGGCTTGTTGGCGTTCATCACCTGCGCCAGTTCGGCATAGCCGATGTCGCAGCCGGTGCCGACCGCGATGCGTGCGCCCGCGGGCACTTGCGCCATGCGCGCCGGGGCGTTCTCGCCGAAACCGATGAACGGCCGCGGCGCCGTCGACGCCGGCAGCTTGCGGGTGATCAGGAACGATCGCGGCGACAGCGCATTCGACAATTCGGTGCCTGCACCGAGGAACGCCACCGCGCTGTAATCATTGGGCCGCGCCGCCTTGCTGGCGATATAGCGGCGGACGCTGTCGATCGTCGTCACCAGCACGCCAGCGGGCAGATTCTCGAGCGGCCCCGACGGATCGACGACGATCGCCTTGGCATTGGCCAGATCGGCCTCGGCCGGGCCGGCGATCAGGCGGAAAAGTGCATAGGACGCACCGACATCGAAGAACGGCAGCCGGCCGCTGTCGTCGCGGATCGAGGCGCGCACCCGGCGGGCGATGCGGTCGACATCGGCCGCGGGGGCATCGAGCGGGTAGAGAAAGCTTTTTTCGCGGCCGATGACCATCGCATAGGCATGGCTGCGCAGCCGCGTGACCTTCAGATAATATTCACCCGGCCGCAGCACGGCGCGGACATCCTCCACCGTCGTCGGCTGGTCATCGACGGCGCGGAAACGCGGATCGGCGGCGAGCGCGACATTGGCCTCGATCAGCGCCGCTTCGGCCTTACTGCGTTCGGCCTCGAGCGCGGCGCGCCCGGCCGCATCGGCCGGATCGACGGCCGAGATTTCATAGCGCAGGCGGATGATCTGGCGCTCGATTTCCGACCGGTCGCGCGCCTTGGCACCCAGCCCGCCGCTTGACGTGACGATCGTCTGCAACTGCGCCACCTGACGCGCGATCGCCGGTTCGCCCACCGCCTGGATGGCGCGGAAGAAACGCTGTTCGAGATCGGCGCTCGGCGCCTTGGCGTGGAGCCGCGACAGCAGGTCGAGATAGGCCTCCATCGACGGCTGCACGCTGCCGCCGGCGGCACCCGAACGGATCAGCGAATCCACCGCAATGTCATAGTCCTTGAGCACATCGGCATCGCTGATACCCGGTGACCGGGCGCGCAGGCTGGCGCGTTCGAGCTGGGTTTCGGCGATCAGCGGCCCGGCGCTGAAATTGGCCTCGCTGCGGCCGCGCACCGCGACGTCGCTTTCGAGCGGGCACGGCTTGGCAGCCTGTGGGCGTTCGCCCTGCAGCGCCGCGAGCGCACAATCGAATTCCGCGATGGCGTCGCCGATCTTGCCCTCGCGCGCCGCGATGCGGCCATATTGGCGCTGGATGCGCGATTTCAGCGCCGCCACCGCTTCGGGGCTGACACTGCGCTGCAACTGGCCGACATAAGGCCTTGTTTCATCGAGCGCCGCCCGGCTGCGCGCGGTGTCGCCAGTCGCCAGATAGGCAACGCTGCGCGCCCAGTTGCGCTGTGCCTCGACCAGCAGCCGCGACAATTGCTTGCTGTCGGTCGACGACAGCGACGCCGCCGCACCGCTGCTCGCCGGCTGGTTGAGCGCGCTGAGCACCGCCGGGTCGGTGAGCGGCTGCTGCGCCTGGCCGGTATCGCTGAGCGCGACGATCGCCGCCTTCCAGTCGCGGCGGTTGATCAGGTCGAGCCCGCGATAGGTCGCGGTCTTGGTCTGCAGGAACGCGGCGCGATCGAGATCGCTGGCGCCCTTCAGCAGCGCAGCGGCCGAGGCGAAATGTTCGGCGGCGGCATCGAACTGGCTGATGTTCGAATCGGCGAGCGCGGCCTCGAGCTGGAGCTCGGCGCGGGTCAGCGGCGAGGCGCCCGCCGGCAGCCGGCTGATCGCATCGTTGAGCAGGCGCGACGCCTCGATATAGAGGCCGCGATAGTTGAGCGCGATGCCGGCCTGCAGCGCCGCGGCGGCATCGAGCCGATCGGCGTCGCTGTCGGCAAGGCCATCCGCCGGCGGCGGCGGCGCGGCGGGCAGTTTGGCGGTGTCGATCGACGCGGCGACCGTCACGTCGCGGCTGGCCGGCGGCGCAGCGCGGCCGGCGAGGACACGCAGCGCGACCTCGAGCGGGCCGACCGCCGTCGCCACTGCCGAACCGACATAGGTATAGCCGCCTTGGCGGAAGCGGATCACCGTCACCGGCACGCCCAGCGCCGGATCGAAGCAGGCGCGCGTTTCGACAGCGCCGATCCCGGCCATCGGCTGGCTGACCGGTGCCCCGCAAAGCGCGGCGGGCGCCGCGGGCGCGGCCGCCGGATAGGCATAGGCGGTGCCCTGGCGGCGGCTGGCGGCGACCCCGCGGCAGGTGATGGCAAAGGCCTTGGCAAAAGGATCCGGCGCGCCGGGATCATTCCAGCTGCGCGATGCCGAACAGGGTTCGCCATTGGCGTCGCGGCCGGCGACAAAGGCATCGGCAAGCGGGGGCCGCGCCGAACCGGGGGTGGCAAGCGCCACCAGGCCGATTGCCGCGGTAAACAGGCGCGGCGCGATCATTTCTTGGTCCCCTGGTCGACGCAGCTGGTCGAATTGCCCGGCGGGCATGGCGGCGGCAGGTCATCGACCGGAATGTCGATCCCGGCGATATCGGAGAACAATGCCTCGTTGCTGGTGCCGACCAGCGGATCGAACGGCAGCGCGAGATTGTCGCTGACCCGGAAGATTTCGGATTTGCTGTCGAACAGCACCAGCACCGGTTGCGCCAGCGAGGCCGAGAGGCAACCGCCGCCCGACGATCCGATCAGGCAGCCATTGGCGCGCGCATTGCCGCGGCTGACCGGGCCGGCGACGGTGATGCCATCGGGGCCGAGCAATGATGTGCCGGCGCCGCTGATGCCGTTGATCGTGCCAAAGATGGCAAAGCCGTTGGGCACCACAGTCGCGCTGGCGGTCAGCGTCAGCGCCGGCGGATTGCCGCCAGCGCCGAAGCTGCCGAGCACGACGCCGGCGTTGAGGCCGGGCTGGCCGCTGTTCTGGAACACCGCGAACTGGCCGTAATTGACCGCCAGCGCGCGGGCGCTGATGACCAGCGGATCGGTATACTGCGGCTGGCCATTGAGGTTGGCGGCATAAAGCGCCGAATTCGGCTGAGAAATGTAGCGCGCCACGACATCGTCGACACCAAGCGCGGTGCCGGCAGCCGGAGCAAGGCCGATCGGGGCCAGCAGATTGGCATCATAGCCGGCGCCGATCCGATCACCATTGAGGGTGATGACCGCGCCATCGGTGAGCAACCGGCCACCGTCGGCAGCGGTCGTCGCGATGCGGATGACGCTGGCCTTGCCGGTGGCGCTGCCATCGCCGCCGAGCGTGAAGACGCGGCCCGCGGCCGATCCGGTCGCGACCATGCGGCCGAGCAGATCGATGCGGCCGAGACTGCGCAGGGTGAAGGTGCTGGAGCCGGTGGCAGCGAGCACCGGCAGTGCGCCGATGACGATGTTGCGGCTGCGGCCGTCGATGACGAGCGCGACGGTTTCGAGCCGCGCGACCTCGGCACTGGTCAGGTCGAAATGGCCGGTGGGGACAGCGGCGAACTCGGCCTCGTTGCCCAGCGGCGTGTCGCCGATGCGGATGACGCCGGCGCCGCTGTTGACGAGATTGATCTGCGCAGCGCGGATGGCGCCGCCGATGCTTGCGTCGTCGCCGGTCATCGTGATGTCATTGCCCGTCGCGGTAACATTACCCACGGCGACAGTGCCGGTGGCGGCCATGGTGATGTCGTTGCCGGCGCTGACACTGCTGGTGGAGCCAAGGCCGATGCTGCCGGTGGCGCCGAGCGCCGTCAGCGCCAGTGTACGGCCGGCGCCTGCTGTCAGCGTCAGGCCGTTGCCGCCGGTGATCGCACCGCTGCGCGCGGTG
>JBBQKM010000023.1:0-15864 GCA_038326915.1 Sphingomonadales bacterium | reverse complement strand
TGTTTGCAGAATGTCTCAATCCGCCAGGGTCACGCTGCCATCGGCGTTGAGCGGCATGAACGGGTTATACGCCACCTCCCACGGATGGCCGTCGGGGTCGCAGAAATAGCCCGAATAGCCGCCCCAGAACGCATCATGCGCCAGTTTCTGCAGGGTCGCGCCATTGGCGACCGCCTTTGCCAGCAGCGCATCGACTTCGGCCTTGCTGCCGACATTATGGGCGATGGTGAAGCCGCCAAAGCCCGGCCCGCGATCTTCCATGCCGCAATCTTCGGCCAGTTTGTCGAACGGATAGATGGCAAAGGCGATGCCACCGGCCTGGAACAGCGCGATGGCATCGAACTTGCGCTGCTTGCGCGGCCAGCCCATCGCCTCCCAGAATGCGACGGCGCGCGCCAGATTGTCGGTTCCCAGCGTGACGATGCTGATGCGTTGGTCCATTGTACGGCTCCCTTGGAGAGACAATACGCATGACGACGGGTGAAATGGAACGCATCGTTCTGGTCCGGCATATCGATGGCGCGCCGACGCCCGATGATTTTCGCGTCGAACGCCTGCCCATCCCCGATCTGGCGGAGGGGCAGTTTCTCGCCAAGAACCATTTCGTTTCGTGCGATCCCGGCACCCGATCGCGGCTGTCGCCCGGCGCCTCCTATGCGCCGCCGCTGCAGCCCGGCGCGCCGGTCGATGGCTTTTCGGTCGGGGAGGTCATCGCCAGCCGCAACGACCGCTTTGCCGTCGGCGACCATGTCGCGCTCACCGGCTGGGCGACGCATGTGGTGTCGAACGGTCGCGGCTATGCGGTGAAACTGCCCGACCTCGGCGTGCCCGAATCGCTGTGGATCGGGCTGCTCGGCGTGCCGGGGATGACCGCCTGGTTCGGGCTGAAGCGCGTCGCCCGGCTGCAGGCCGGGGAACGGGTGCTGGTGACCTCGGCCGCCGGCCCGGTTGGCGCCACCGCCGGCCAGCTGGCCAAGCTATGGGGCGCGTCGCAGGTCATCGGCATCGCCGGCGGCGCCGAAAAATGCCAGTGGCTGCGCGATGTCGGCTTCGACGTGGCGATCGATTACAAGGCCGCGGATTTCGAAGCCCGCTTTGCGGACGCCGCCGCCGATGGCTTTGACGTGATGTTCGACAATGTCGGCAATGCGATGATCGACCGCGCCCTGCCGCACATGAAAATGCGCGGCCGCATCGTCGTTTCGGGCCAGGTCGCGGATTACAACACGCCGGTCGACCAGGTGCCGGGGCTGAAGCACACCCGCGAATTCATCGCCCGCCGGCTTAAAATGGAAGGGCTGGTGGTGTTCGACGACCTGCCCGGCTTTGCCGCGGCCCAGGCCGAGCTCGCGGCGCTGATCAAGTCGGGCGCCGTCCACTATCGCGAAGAAGTCTTCGAAGGCCTCGCCAGCCTGCCGGCGGCGTTTTGCGGACTGTTCACCGGCGCCAGTTTCGGCCGGCGGGTTGTGCGCGTCTAGCGGCTGCAATCGTAAATGTAGAAGCTGTTGGTCACGACATTGTGCGGCGTCGGGCCACCGCTGGCGACGTCGCGAAAGGTCGCCGGCGCCGTCCACCGCCGGGCGGTGATCCCTTGCAGGGGGCGGGTCAGGACGATGGCGCCAAGGCCGGGCTCGCGTCGGCACAATTTCGTCAACGCCATGCCATCGCGTGGCGCCAACGGCACGCTCGCTGGCCGTTTGCAAAAGCTGTAACGCTGGAAATCCAGCGTGTTGAGCGGTGCAAAGCTGTCGGCGCGGCGAGCCCAGGCGATGGCGTTGGGGCGCGAGAACAACACGCCGGCGCCCTGTTCGCAGGAGAAATAGTTCGGCCGGTGCAGGACGAACCACGGCAGGGTCATGTCGCCCTCCCAATAGATTTGCCCGGTCGCCGGCAACAGCGCCGTCAGGCTGGCAGGCGGGGTCCGGCTGGTATCGACATAGGTCTTCCACGGCAGTCGCTGATCCCACCGGGTGACAGTTGCAACGAATAACGTCAGCGTGATTGCTGCGACGAACGACCGACTGCGGGGCGCTATGGCGATCACGATGACGATGGCGGCGACGAATGCCAGGTTGATCAGCGGCGCGATCGCCGGGTCGGGCCCAAGCCGTTGCCACGCGGCGCTGATTGCGGCGGAAATGATCAGCGCCGCCACGACGATCAGCGCCAGACGTAGCGGTCGGTTGGCGCCAATCACGCCGGCGAACAGTGCGGCAACGGCCGCTGGCGCAACCAGCAGTGCCAGCGCCGGAAGGGTCGGCGAGAGCGCGAGGCAGGCCAGCGCAAACGCCGCCAGCCCGCTTTCCAGCCGCCACGGCCGCGTCACCACCAGCGCACCCGCCGCCATATTGCCCAACAGTGCCGCCAGCCACACCCAGCGCCACGGCTGGATGTTGGTGATCAGCACATTGTGGAGGAGATCGGCGCCGATCGCCGCGAGCACCATCCCGCCGCCGCCGACAAGCAGCGCCATCGCCAGCACCGGCCGCACCGCCGCGGGGCCGCGCAGCAGCGCCAGCATTGCGACCGCCAGCACATTCGCCGCCGACAGCCATTCGCGCCCGGTCCAGTTGCCGATGAAGCAATAATTGTCGCGCTGCTGGATGATCGCCAGCCATTCGGGATCGAAGCGCTGCAGCAATCGGGCAAACGGATCGATGCCGGCCAGCGCCAGGCCGAAGACGACCGCCACGCCAGCGGCGGCGACCAGCCACAGCCAGCGCCGGCCGCGGCTTTCGTGGAGGAACAGCAGCGCCGCCGCGGGCAGGGCGGTCAGCGGGTGGAACAGCCCGGCGCCAATCATCAACGCCGCAGATGCCAGCGGCCGACCGCGCACCATCGCCGCCAAGGCCAGCAGCACCAGCGCCTCGGCGAGCAGCCGCGGCGTCAGAAAGGCCTCGCCATAGGCAAAGACAATGCCGCCCGGCAGCACGATCGCCGCCGCGGCCCCGGCCAGCGCCAGCCGCGTGTCGCGTAACCAGCCGCGCGCCAGCCATGCAGCGCCCGCGACCCACAGCGCCGCCACGATCAGCAGCAGTGCCATGTTGCCGCCACCGATGCCAAACGCCGCCAGAAACGGCCGGTACAATGGCGAAAACAGCGTGAAACGGTCCTGCGAGCCAAAGGCCAGGAACAGATCGGCACGATAGCGCGCCGGATCGATCCCACCGAGCGCCTGCAGCGTATAGAGCCGGGAATCGTGGAAAACGCCCTGATAGGGATGGCTCGCCAGCCAGAGCGCGGCCAGCAGCAGGGCTGCGATCAGCGCTGAGGCGCGCCCATTGGAGTCCGCTTTGGCGTCCGCAGCTATCAGCGGCTATTCGCCGGGAATGGCGATCGGCACCAGCCGTTCGCTGCCCAGCGCCGCCAGTTCGCCGGGCATCAGCGACGCCTGCGCGCCGGCGTTGCCGGCTTCATGATATTCGGCGTCCTGGTTGACATTCCAGACATCGTACAGCGCTTCGCCCGCCAGGATATTGCGCACGGTCAGCATCGCCGTCATCATCGCATGGTCCTGATTGTTGTACTTGTGCATGCCGTTGCGGCCGACAAGATGCAGGCCCGGATAGCCGGCATCGAGGCCGGCGCGCATCACCGCGACATGATCCTGATAATCGGCATCATAGACCGGATAGGCCTTGGGCTGGCGGACGACGGTGCCTTCGATGATGTCGGCGGCGTCGGCGAGCCCGAGCTGCACCAGTTCGGCGCTGGCCATGGTCACCAGCTCGTCATCGCTCGAGGTCCACAGCCCATCGCCTTCGAAACAGAAATATTCGAGGCCGTAACAGTTGAGCGCCGGATCGGGCACCATCTCCGGCGACCAGGATTTGAAGTTCTGGATGCGGCCGACCTTTACATCCGGATCATGGATATAGATCCAGTTGTCGTCGAAAACGTTGCGATCCTTGATGATCAGCGCGACGACAAGGAAGTCGCGATAGCGCAGCGCCTCGGCGGCGCGCGTCACCGGCGCCGGCACGGCGGGCACCAGCGCGCGCGCCAGCTCGCGCATCGGCATGGTCGAAATCACATGGTCGGCGGTGCGCACGGTTTCGCTGCCGTCGCCGGCGGCGGCGGTCACCTGCCAGCGGCCATCGGCCAGCCGTTCGACGCCGGTGACATATTGGCCCATCAGCACATGATTGCCCTGGCCGCGGATGCGCGCCGCCGCCGCCTCCCACAGCATCCCCGGCCCGCGCCGCGGATAGCGGAAACTGTCGATCAGCGTCTTGACGAGCTGGTCGCGCGGCACATCGGATTTCTGCGGCATCAGCGCGTGCCAGATGGCGGTGGTAAGCGACAGGCCCTTGATGCGCTGCGCCGCCCAATCGGCGGATATCTCGGTACATTTCATGCCCCAGACTTTTTCGGTGTAGGTCCGGAAAAAGATCTGGAACAGCCGGGTGCCGAAACGCTGGGTCACCCATTCTTCGAAATTGCGCGGCGCCGGACCGGGGTTGAGCCGCACCTTGGCATAGGACAGCACGCAGCGCACCGCCTCGACGATGCCGAGCTTCGACAGCGCATCAAAGGCGCGCAGCGGGTAATCGAACAGCTTGCCGCGATAGAAGATCCGCGATTTGCGCGGCCGTTCGAGAAAACCATCGGGCAGCAATTCGTCCCACAGCGCCTCGACTTCCTGCGACTTCGAGAAAAACCGATGCCCGCCGATATCGAAGGAAAACCCCTGCCACGTCGCGGTGCGCGAGATGCCGCCGACATAGACCGGATCGGATTCGAGCACGGTCACGCCGACCCCCGCCTTGCCGAGCAGATACCCTGCCGTCAGCCCGGCCGGCCCCGCGCCGATGCAGATCACCGTCTGGTCCGAAACCATTTTCAACCCCCGTCACCGCGCGCCTGCCCGGGCGCCCGTCCTGACCCGGCCCTTTCATCACATTTCACTCGCCTTGGGAACCCTAAAGTGATGCCTGCGGTAACCGCGACAAGTCAATAAAAGTAAACGACTATAGCACGGAAGGATCGGTCGGCAGGCCGAGCAATACCCGCCCGGTGAGTTCATAGGTCGGCGGTGCCACCATCATGTGCTGGGTCGCGACATGGGCATCGCGGAAGCGACGCTGTAGCGGATGCGAGGCATAGACCGCGGTGCCGCCGGCCATGTCATAGGCCGAGCGCACGACATCGGCGGCGGTGCGGGTCAGGTGGGTCGCCGCCAGCCGCAGCCGGGCACGGATGTCGGCATCGAAGGCCGTTCCGGCGCTGGCGCGCGCCCAGGCATCGGCCACCGTGACGCTGACCAGCGCCCGCGCGCTTTCCAGCGCGGCGTCCGCACGGGCGTATTCGGCCTGCACGACGCCGCGTTCGGCCAGGAAGCGCGACGATCCGGCGCTTTTCTTGGTCGTCGCGAGCAGCTTCAGATCGTCGAGCGCCGCGCGGGCATTGCCGCTGGCCACCGCCGCGATGCCGAGCGCCAGCAGGCCAAAGGGCGGAAAGGCATAAAGCGGGCCGGGGTCGCGCGGTGCGTCGGTGATGAACGACACGCTGCGCGCCTTGGGAACGCGCACCGCCTTGACCGCCATGTCGCCCGATCCGGTGCCGCGCATCCCGCTGGCTTCCCAGGTGTCGATCAGTTCGACATCGACGCGGCGAAAGATCATCATGCGGTGGTCAGGGCCGCCGTTGGGCAGGGTGCGCAGCACGCCATCGTTGAAGATCAGCGCGCCGCCGACCAGCCAGTCGCAATTGGCAGAGCCCGACGCCCATGACCAGCGCCCGGTCACGACATAGTCGTCGCCATCGGCAACCGCCTTGCCCATCGGCGCGAACACGCCGCCGCTGATGGTGGCCGCATTGCCGAACACTTCGGCCGCATGGGGGTCGGGCAGCCACGCCGAACTCAACGCCGTCGTACCGGCGATCATCGCGCACCAGCCCGTTGCGGCATCGGCCGCGCCCAGGATCTCAAGCGCCGCGATGATGTCGGCGGGGCTCGCCTCGGCGCCGCCCAGCCTCTGCGGCACCGCCATGCGGAACAGCCCGGCGGCAGCCATTTGCGCGGCCATGTCGCCGGGCAGGCGGCGCTGCGCCTCGGTATCGGCAGCACGCGCGGCAATCGTCGGCGCGAGATCGCGGGCGGCGGCAACAACACTCATAGCTTCAGCAACGACGCGAGGTTGTTCTTCTGCATGTCGCTCGATCCGCCGACGATCGGCATGCCCAGCAGATCGCGGACATGACGTTCCATGTCAAAAGCGTCCGTGAGCCCATAGGCGCCAAGAATCTGCTGGCAAATCAGAGCGATCTCGACCCCCGTGTCGGCGACGAACAGCTTGGCCATGCTGGTTTCGACTGAACACGGCCGGCCTTCGTTGGCCAGCCAGGCAGCGTGGTAGAGCATGTGGCGCGCGGCCTGCAGCTTGGTTTTCGCGGTCACCAGCTTGTGGCGCACGCTCTGGTGCTGGGCGATCGGCTTGCCGAACTGCACGCGCGATTGCGCATAATCCCAGGCTTCGGCGAGCGCGGCGCGGGCGATGCCGAAAGCGACGGCACTGATCTCGAGCTTTTCGACGTCGAGCGCGCGCCCGGCGAGCAGCTTCCAGCCCTGGTTCCACATCGCCGGCCCGCCGACGATATTGGCGACCGGAATGCGGACATTGTCGAAATACACGTCCTGGCTGGCGGTATAGCGCAGGTTGCTGTGATGGATGCCCTGCATCGTCACGCCCGGCGTGTCGGTCGGGATCAGCACGAACGACAGGTTTCGATAGCGGTCTTCGGCCGGGCCGGAGCGAACGAGCGCGTAGATGACGTGCGCCCAGTCGGCGCCCGAGCACCAGCGTTTGGCGCCGTTGATGACGACGCTGTCGCCGTCCATCTCGGCGCGGGTTGTGACGCTGGCCAGGTCGCCGCCGACATCGGGTTCCGACAGGCCATAGGCAAAGAACAGTTCGCCGCGCGCGAGGCGGGGCAGATATTCGGCTTTTTGTTCAGGCGATCCGTTTTCGGACAGGTTCATGCCGCCGTAAAAGGCCGTGTGGATGAAGGGCCCGGCAAGGCACGGCCCCGCCTGCGCAAGTTCCTCGATGACGGCGATGGCGGCGACGATATCCTGGCCGGCGCCGCCATATTCGGTCGGCACGGTCAGAGCGGTCAGCCCCAGCTTGTTGAGCTCGGCATAGACATCGCGCGGCCAGGCGTGCGCTCGGTCCCAGGCGATGCGGGCTTCGCGCGGGGCATGGTCGGCCACAAAGCGCGCCACCGAATCGCGCAACTGGCCGATATGCGCCTGTTCGTCGATGAAGCTTTGCAAGGTCATTCCCCGGTCAGGTTCGGCGCGCGGCGATCGCGCACGGCAGCCACGGCCTCGGCGCGGTCCGCCGCCATGTTCGACATCATCTCATAGGCGATCGACGTGTCCATCATCTGGGCGACAAGCGCCTTCAATGGCGTGTTGGTCACCGTTTTGGTCCAGCGCACCGCCCAGCGCGGGCTGGCCATCAGCTTGGCCGCCATTTCGGCGACTTTGGCATCGAGCTGGTCAGCGGGAACCGCATGGTTGATCAGGCCGATCTCGGCGGCCTTGGTCGCGGTCAGCATGTCGCCGGTCAGCAGATATTCCTTGGCGCGAGCATAGCCGATCAGCTGCGGCCAGATGACGGCGCCGCCATCGCCGGCGACCAGCCCGACCTTGACGTGCGGGTCGCCGATTACCGCCTTTTCGTCGGCGATGATGATGTCGCAGAGCAGCGCGATGGTTGCGCCTAGCCCGGCCGCGGCGCCGTTGAGCCGGCAGATGATCGGCTTTTCCATGTCGAGCAGCGAGGTGACGATGCGCTTGGCATCCCAGCCGATGTCGCGGAATTTTTTCGGGTCGGCGATCTGTTCGGCGAACCAGGCGAAATCGCCGCCGGCGCAAAAGGCGCGGCCGGCGCCGGTCAGCACGATGATGTCGCTGGCGCTGTCGTGCTGCAGGTCGGTGAACACCCGCGCCATCTCGTCGTGCATCAACGCATCGACTCCGTTGACCGGATTGGCGCCGCTGATCGTCGCGGTCAGCACACGCCCGTCGCGCTGGAATGTGAAGCGGCTGTAGCCGTCGAGCGCCATGATGCAATCTCCCCGCTGCGCACCGTGACGGATGCGCGCGGCGCGGTCAAACTGGCCAAATCGGGGGCGACATCTTGCCATCGAGCGCGCAATCCGCGACCAACGCGGCATGGCGGCGAACGCATCCCACAACAGTGCGCCGGCGCTGGCCGCGCTGGCGACGCGCATCCGCCGCCACGCGCTGGTGATGGTGACGCGGGCGCGGGCGTCGCACATCGGCAGCGCGCTTTCGATCGCCGATATCATGGCGGTGCTTTACGGCGCGGTCCTCAGGGTCGATCCGGCCGATCCGGCCGATCCGGCCCGCGATCGCTTCCTGCTCAGCAAGGGTCACGCCTGTGTCGCCGTCTATGCGGCGCTGGCCGAAGCGGGCTTTTTTCCGGCGAGCGATCTCGAAAGCTATGGGCAGGACGGCTCGGTCTTGATGAACCATATCAGCCACAAGGTTGCCGGCGTCGAATTCTCGACCGGCGCTCTTGGCCACGGCCTGCCCTTCGGTGTCGGCAAGGCATTGGCGGCGAAGCGGCAGGGCGCGGCGTGGCGGACCTTCGTGCTGCTCAGCGACGGCGAAATGGGCGAGGGCAGCAATTGGGAGGCGCTGATGTTTGCGGCGCATCACCGGCTCGACAACCTGATTGCCATCATCGACTATAACAAGCTGCAAAGCCTTACGACTGTCGCCGAAACCCTCGGCATCGAACCGCTCAAAGACAAATTGACATCATTCGGCTGGAGTGTCCGGGAGGTCGATGGCCATGATCATGCGGCCTTGGCGGCGGTGCTCGGCAGCGCGCCATGGCACGCTGGCAAGCCGTCGCTGGTGATCGCTCACACCATCAAGGGCAAGGGCGTCAGCTTCATGGAAAACCAGATCGCCTGGCATTATCGCAGCCCGACGGGCGAGCAGCTCGCCGCCGCCCTGGCCGAACTCGATGCGTAACGCCTTCATCGATGAACTGGTCGCGCTGGCGGCAGTGCATGGCAATATCGCGCTCGTCGTCGGCGATCTCGGCTGGTCGGTGGTCGAACCCTTTGCCGATCGCTTTCCCGATCGCTTCATCAATGCCGGCGTCGCCGAACAGAACATGACCGGTCTTGCCGCCGGCATGGCGTCCGAAGGCTATCATGTCTTTACCTATTCGATCGCCAATTTCCCGACCTTTCGCTGCGCCGAACAGCTGCGCAACGACGTCGATTATCACCGGCTGGCGGTAACCGCGGTCGCTGTCGGCGGCGGCCTTGCCTATGGCGCGCTCGGCTATTCGCACCACGCTGTGCAGGATTATGCGCTGATGCGGTCGATGCCCAACATGCTGATCGCGGCACCGGGCGATCCGTATGAGGTGCGCGCCGTCATGCGCTACCTCGTCGCCAATCCGGGGCCGTCCTATTTGCGGCTCGGCAAGGCGGGTGAGCCGATGTTTCATGCGGCCGTGCCCGATGTGGCGCCGGGGCGCTGGCTGGCGGTGCGCACCGGCGCCGGCCGGGCGCTGCTCGCCACCGGCGCTGCGCTCGGGGCGGCGCTCGATCGCGCCGAACCGGGCGATGCGGTCTATTCGATGCCGCTCTGGGGCATGGCGAGCAAGCCGGCGCAGGCCGCGCAGGTGGCGCGCCACCCGCAGACGGTCACGCTCGAGGATCATCTTGCCGATGGCGGGTTCGGCTCCTGGTTGTTCGAAGCGGTGGTCCACGATGGCCTCGCCGGCCGGCTGGCGCCGATCGCCTTGTCGGCGGACGTGTGTGGCACCGTTGCCACGCAGGAGACTTTGAATCGCCTGGGCGGGCTCACGCGCTAGTTCGCGTTTACTTTGCGACGACATTCCGGCAACGATTCCATATGAAAGCGGTTATTCTTGCCGGTGGCCTGGGCACGCGCCTTGCCGAGGAAACGTCGCTGCGCCCCAAACCGATGGTCGAAATCGGTGGCCGGCCGATCCTGTGGCACATCATGAAAATCTATTCCCAGCACGGGATCAACGACTTCGTCGTCTGCCTCGGCTACAAAGGCTATATGGTGAAGGAATATTTCGCCAATTATCGCCTGCACATGTCTGACGTTACCATCGACATGCGATCGAACAGCATGGAAATCCATCGCAACGATGCCGAGGATTGGCGCATCAGCCTGATCGACACCGGCGAGACGACGATGACGGGCGGCCGTCTGCGCCGCGCGCTGCCGCATATCGGCGACGACGACGCCTTTTGCCTGACCTATGGCGATGGCGTCAGCGATGTCGATATCGGCGGCTCGATCGCCTTTCACCGCCAGCACGGCAAGGCGGCCACGGTCACCGCGGTGCGCCCGTCGAGCCGTTTTGGCCAGCTCGATCTCGACGGCGACACGGTGCGCGCCTTTGCCGAAAAGCCGATGGACGAAGGTGGCTGGATCAACGGCGGCTTTTTCGTGCTGTCGCGCGACATCGGCCGCTATCTCGGGCCCGACGATGGCTGTGTCTGGGAACGCGAACCGCTCGAACGCATCGCCGGCGAAGGCGAACTGAAATCCTGGTTCCACGATGGCTTCTGGCAGCCGATGGACACGCTGCGCGATCGCCATCAGCTCGAAGGGCTGTGGGATGCCGGGGCGGCGCCCTGGAAGACGTGGCGCTAGACCCCGCTTTCTGGGCCGGGCGGCGGGTGTTCGTGACCGGCCATACCGGCTTCAAGGGCAGCTGGCTGCTGCTGATGCTGGAGGCCCTGGGTGCGCACGTCACCGGCTTCAGCCTCGCCCCACCCACAACGCCCGCGATGTTCGATCTGCTGGCGCTGGGATCGCTGTGTGACGACCGGCGCGGCGACATTCGTGACGCAGCGGCACTCGGCGCGGCAATCGCAGCCGCCGCTCCCGACATCGTCATTCACATGGCGGCGCAACCGCTGGTCCGCGCGTCCTATGCCCAGCCGGTCGAAACCTATGCGACCAACGTGATGGGCACGGTGCATCTGCTGGAGGCGTGTCGGCACGCGCCGTTGGTCCGCGCCATCATCATCGTCACCACCGACAAATGCTATGAAAACATCGGCCTGGCGCGCGGCTATGCCGAGGAAGACCGGCTTGGCGGCCATGACCCCTATTCGAACAGCAAGGCGTGCGCCGAACTGGTGACATCGGCGTATCGCGACAGTTATTTTGCAGCAGCGGGTGTCGGCCTCGCTTCGGCACGCGCCGGCAATGTCATCGGCGGCGGTGATTTTGCCGAGGATCGTCTGGTGCCCGATGCCATTCGCGCCTTTGCGGTCGGCGAGGCGCTGGCGATCCGCAATCCGCTGGCGATCCGGCCGTGGCAGCACGTCCTCGATCCGCTCGTCGGCTATCTGTTGCTTGCCGAGCGGCTGCATGGCGACAGCGCGCTGGCGCAGGGCTGGAATTTCGGCCCGCCGGTGGCGGCGGCCGCTTCGGTGCGGGCGGTTGCCGATCGCGTCGCGGCACTGTGGGGCGATGGTGCAGGCTGGGTGCAGGACCCGGCCACGCACCCGCACGAGGCGGCAACGCTGATGCTCGACAGCGGCAAGGCGGAGCGTCAGCTGGGCTGGCGGCCGCTCTACGATCTCGATGTCGCGGTCGAATTCAGCGTGGCCTGGTACCGCTGCTGGCATGATGGCGGTGACCTGGCGGCACTGTCACGCCGGCAGGTCGCGGCCTGCCTCGCGGGGCTGGGCTGACGCCGCGTGGCTGTGACGCTGCTTGTCACCGGTGCGGGCGGCTTTGTCGGCGCCGGCGTGGTGCGTGAGGCGCTGGCGCAGGGCCTGGCGGTCGTCGCCACCGGCCGCAGCGAAGCGCCAGAGCGGCTGGCCGGGCTGGGCGTCCGCTATGCCAGGGTCGATCTCGATGACCATGCGGCGATGGCGGCAATGGTCGCGGCGGCGCGGCCCGATGTCGTCATCCATACCGCATGGACCGGCGTTTCGGGCTCGGCGCGCGACCAGGACAACCAGTTCGCCAATGTCGAAACCACGTGGCGGCTCGCCGATGCCGCGGTCAGCGCTGGCGCCCGCAAGTTCGTCGGCATTGGCAGCCAGGCCGAATATGGCCGCCGCGACCGGCCGCTGGTCGAAACCGATGTGCCGGTGCCGACGACGCTGTATGGCGTGGCGAAGCTGGCGGCATCGCATTTTGCCCGGCTGCGCTGTCTGCAGGCGGGGATCGGCTTCGCGTGGTTGCGGCTGTTCGCGACCTATGGCCCGGGTGACAATGGCAATTGGTTGATCCCGACGCTGGCGGCAACGATGCTGCGCGGCGGACGTCCAAGGCTGACGCCGGGGACGCAGAAATGGGACTATCTGCACAACGATGACACCGCACGCGGCATAATCGCCACGGTGCTGACAGATACACAAGGCGTGTACAATCTGTCATCCGGTACCGCGGTGCCGGTGCGGGACATTGCCGAACGCATCCGTGACGTCGCTGCCCCCGGCCTTGATCTGGTGTTTGGCGAAGTGCCGTTCGGGCGTGCGCAGATCATGCACCTCGAAGGCGACATTGCGGCACTGACGGCGGCGACCGGCTGGACGCCTCGCATCACGCTCGATGATGGCCTCGCCCAGGTCGTGGCGGCATTGCGATGACTGCGGATCAGCGCCAGTTCGTGCTGTTTCTCGCGGTTGGCGGGCTGAATACCCTTGTCGGCTATGCGATTTTTGCCGGGCTGGTGCTGGCCGGGGCCGGGCCGGCGCTGGCGGCGATCGGATCGACGATCCTCGGCGTCCTGTTCAACTTCGGTTCGACCGGCCGGCTGGTGTTCGGGTCGCGCGATCCGCGCGTGTTGCCGCGCTTCATCGCCGTCTATGTCGTGCAATGCGCTGCCAATATCGGCCTGTTGCGGCTCGCCGCCGCGGCCGGCATTGCTGCGCTGGCGGCGGAATTTGTGATATTGCCGGTGCTGGCGGTGGCGAGCTTTCTGCTGATGCGCCGCTTTGTGTTCGTGCCGGGGGGCCGCAATTGAAGACGATCTCCATCATTTCGCCCTGCTATAACGAGGAGGACAATGTCCGCACGTGCTACGAGACGGTGCGGGCTTTGTTCGACGGGCCGCTCGCCGGCTATGCGCGGGAACATATCTTTGCCGACAATGCCTCGGGGGATGCGACGCCCGCGATCCTGCGCGACATCGCTGCGGGCGATCCGGCGGTGAAGGTGATCCTCAATGCGCGGAATTTCGGCCCGTTCCGGTCGATGTTCAACGCGCTGCGCCAGGCCACCGGCGATGCCGTCGTCGTCTTCCTCGCGGTCGATCTCCAGGATCCGCCCGAAATGATCGTCGAATTCGTCAAGCTGTGGGAAAGCGGTGTCGAGGTCGTCGCCGGTGCCCGCGTCAACCGCCAGGAAAGCCTGGGGCTGCGGATCAGCCGCGGGATTTTCTACCGCATCGTCAACACCCTTTCGGATTTCGACATTCCGGTGAACGTCGGCGAATTCCAGCTGATCGACCGCAAGGTGTGGAAGGCGGTCGTCCAGCACGACGACCAATATCCCTATGTCCGCGGCATCATCGCCTCGGTCGGCTTCCGCCGGGTCATCGTCCCCTACACGTGGAAGGCGCGAAAGGCCGGGATTTCCAAGAACAACCTGCCGCGGCTGATCGACCAGGCGATGAACGGCATCTTTTCCTTCACCAATGCGCCGATGCGGGCCTGCACCTTCGCAGGCTTCGCGCTTGCCGGGCTGTGCATCATCTATGCGCTCGCGTCGGTGATCGCCTATTTCGTCTTCCCCGGGCTGGCGCCGCGCGGCATCACGACCGTCATCGTCTCGCTGTTCTTCCTGTCGGGAATCCAGCTCGCCTTCATCGGCATCCTCGGCGAATATGTGACCTCGATCCATGCCCAGGTCCGGCGTGGCCCGATGGTCGTCGAACGCGAACGCATCAACTTTGCCGAACCGGTATTGCCCGCCGCCAAAACCAAGAAGGTCTCCCTGCTGTGATCGATGACTCCCGTGCCGCTATCGTCGAAGCGGCGCGCCGCCATTTCGAGGCGCGCGAGGTGCCGCCGTTCATCCCCGGCGTGACCTATATCCCGCCGTCGGGAAAGGTCATGGACGGCGATGATTGCGCGCACCTGATCGACGCCTCGCTCGATATGTGGCTGACCGCCGGCCGCTACGCCGAACAGTTCGAAACCGATGTCGCGGCGCGGTTCGGCCGCAAACATGCCAAGCTCACCGTGTCGGGGTCTGCTGCCAATCTGCTCGCCTTTGCCACCTTCACCTCGTGGAAGCGCGGCGCGCGCGCCATCAAGCCGGGTGACGAAGTCATCACCGTCGCCGCCGGCTTCCCGACCACCGTTGCGCCGATCGTCCAATACGGCTGCATCCCGGTGTTCGTCGACGTCGATATCGCCACCCACAATGTCGACGTCGATGCCCTGGAGGCGGCCATCACGTCGAAAACCCGCGCCGTGATGCTCGCCCATTCGCTCGGCAATCCCTTCGATGTCGTCCGCGTCGCCGAAATCTGCCGCAAGCACGCGCTGTTCCTGATCGAGGACTGCTGCGACGCCTTTGGCGCGACCGCGGGTGGCCGCAATGTCGGCACCTTCGGCGATATCGCGACGTTGAGCTTTTACCCCGCCCACCACATCACCATGGGCGAAGGCGGCGCCGTGCTGATGGACAGCGCCGGCCTCGCCAAGATCACCGAAAGCTTCCGGGACTGGGGCCGCGACTGCTATTGCGCGCCGGGCAAGGACAATACCTGCGGCAACCGCTTCGGCTGGAACCTGGGTGACCTGCCGCACGGCTATGATCATAAATACACCTACAGCCACATCGGCTATAATCTGAAGGTCAGCGACATGCAGGCGGCGCTCGGCGTCAGCCAGCTGAAAAAGCTCGATCATTTCATCGCGCGGCGGCGCGAGAACTTCGCCGGGCTGGAACAGCGCATCCGCGCCGCCGGGCTCGACGAATTGTTTCACCTGCCCGAGGCGACGCCGGGGACCGAGCCGAGCTGGTTCGGCTATCTGCTGACCATCCGCGACGGCGCCGGCATCGATCGCAACCTGCTGACGAAAACGCTGGAGGATCGCAAGGTCGGCACGCGACTGCTGTTTGCCGGCAACCTCACGCGCCAGCCGGCCTTCAAGAATGTTGAATATCGCATCCACGGCAGCCTTGAGAACACCGACAAGATCATGCGCGACAGCTTCTGGCTCGGCGTCTGGCCCGGTATCGATGCGCCGCGACTCGACTATATGGTGGCAACGCTGGCCGATATCGCCCGCGCCATCGTCGCCGGCCGCGACCCGGCCGCAGCCGCGGCGTGATGCCCGCGCCGCTGGCCGGCGGCATCAGTGCGCGGGCGGTCGTGCTGGCGCTGTTCGGGCTTTTTGCGCTCGATAACATACTGATTCTGCTGTTTCTCGGGCTTGGCGTGCTCGCGGTTGCGGCGGCCGTCACGCTTGCCGGGCTGTTGCTATGGATGATCAGCCGGGCGCTGACGGCGGATGGAGTCGTGGGTAGGCGCATCGGCTGGCGGACGCTGGCAACCTGCCTTGGGGCTGCCCTGCTGTTGCTGCTGCTGGGCGGCGAGGGGCGGTTTTTCTACGCCAATGCCGATTGGCAGGTCCGCGATGCCGTTCTGCACGACATGGCGCGCTACCCTTGGCCCTTTGCCTATGCACTGCCCGATGGCCCCCGACTGCTGCGCGCGCCGATCGGCATGTATCTGCTGCCGGCGGTGCTGGGCGGCAGTGACCTGGCGCTGCTGGCCAGCAACGCTGCAAGGCTGGCGCTGCTCTTTGCGGCAGGATCGCTGCTGTTTGAAACCGCCAGGGCGCGCGCCATCG
>JBBQKM010000022.1:0-16052 GCA_038326915.1 Sphingomonadales bacterium | reverse complement strand
CCGGCTGTCGAGCGGCTGGCGGATCTGGGCGCGGGCGCGCGCCATGACCTTGAAGGCTTCTTCGAGCAGCGCGCGGACTTCGGCGGCGCTGAGCGGCGTCCCGGCCTCGGCGGCATCGGTGCCGGCGCGCACCGGATAGCGGTTGTTGCCGGCACCGTCGCTGAGCACATAGGCGTCGGGATGGTTGAATTCGGCGCCCGCTGGGCGGATGCCGCTGGCTTCGACGCCATAGGCGATGCCGGTAACGATGCTGCCGGCAAAGAACCCGGCCACCGGCGTCAGGCTGCCGCTGATGGCAGAATAGCCCGGCGCCGAAGCCGGCACCGATAGCAGCGCCGGCGCGTCGGTGTAGCGCAATTGCGTGCCATCGACCGAAATGCGGTTGGCGCGGATCGCTTCGGCCGCCTCGAAACCGGTGGTCGCGGCGATGGCGATGGCTTCCTCGTCGTCGGTGTCGACATCGACGACTTCGGGATCGAAGCCATAATCGCCATCGGCCATGATGCCGACGCCGCCGACGACGACGCCGTTGCGATACAGCGGCAGGCCACCCGGATCGGCAGCAAGGCCGAGCGGCGCGCGTTTCGGCCCGATCATCGCGGCACCGACGCCAGCGCGGGTGTTGAGGTCGGAACACGGCAATTGCGAGAATTGCACGCCCGACAAGGGCCCCGATTCAAGGCCCATAGTCGTCGCCGACGGCGGGAAATGCTGCTGGACGATCATCGAGGCGGTGCGCGTCGAAAAGGCGTTGCCGCCCGACGACAGATAGGCGCCGGTCACCGCCTTGGAAATCGCACCCAGCGCCGCCGGGATGGTGACGCCCTGCAAATCGGTGTTGCTGCCATTGCCCGGCCGCGTCTGCGCGGTGGTCGGCGCCCCCGCCATGCTGAACACCGCCAGCACATTGCCGACGCGATCGACGACGGCGATCACCGCCGGGCGGTTGCGGGCACGCGCCTCGAGAGCGGCGCGCGCCACGATGGTTTCGACATCGGCGATGGTCAGCGCCTCGGCGGCGGGGCGGACATAGACGCTGGTGGGGGTTGTGGTGGCGGGCGGGGTGACGACCCCGCTGGGCGCGCCATTGCCGGTGCTGCCACCGCCGCCGCCACAGGCACCGAGCAGCAGCGCCACCCCGGCCAGCGCTGCCATGCCGGGGTTTGGCGTCAACGCAATGCCCTCACGCGCGCCGCGACGCCGGCGAGCGCGCTGCGGAACACCGCCGGCTGCCAGCGGTTGGCGTCACGCGCCGCGGCATAGGCGCGATCGAGATCGGGGCGGATGGCATCGGCGCTGGCGCGATCGACATGACGGGCGCTGACCAGCGCCGACAACAGCGTGTCGGCGGCCATCACCGCCTGCGCGCCGCCCTGGTAATCGGTATAGGCGGGCGCGCTGCCGACAAGCACGGCGTCGAGCATCGCAAAGGTCTGCGCGCGGTCGAACCGGCTGGCCTCGAACGCCGCGGCCAGCGCGTCGGCAGTGCTCGCCAGCGCGGCGCCGGCCTTGATCGCACCGGCGCGATCACCGGCAAGGCTGGCGTGGAAGGCGCGCGACTGGCTGTCGAGTTGTTTTGCCAGCGCCGGTGCCGCGACCCGCGCCGCGGCCTGCAGGGTGATCAGGCTTTCATCGTTCCACACCGGCTGGCCGGGCGGGATCGGCCGGCCGGGATTGGTGCGCGCCACCAGCGCCACCGCCGGGTCGTCGCTGAAGCTGCGATGGCAAGACCGGCAGTCATAAAAGGCGAATTCGGGAAAGCTGCCCGCCGATCGCGCCGGATAGAGGCGCAGCGCGCGACCGACCGCCAGCGCCTGGCCGACCGCCCAGATCTTGACGCCGCCGGCGACGCCCTTTCGCGCCGCATAATCGGCATCTTCATCATGGTGCGACTGCAGCGC
The DNA here is from genome assembly GCA_038326915.1 of Sphingomonadales bacterium. Lineage (GTDB taxonomy): Bacteria > Pseudomonadota > Alphaproteobacteria > Sphingomonadales > Sphingomonadaceae > Sandarakinorhabdus. Next base: position 14,151 of record JBBQKM010000022.1, on the reverse strand, counting down.
GGTGAACAGGTCGAGTTCAAAGGCGAGGCGCGGGTGGCCGGCGGCCATGATGCGGTGGCCGACGAACTGGCCCGGCCGCGCCGAACCGAAATGGCAATCGAGGCAGACATTGGCGCGTACCGAGGCGCGATCGACCGCCCACAGCCCGCGCGCGACATTGGCGTTGTGGGTAGCGCCGACGGCGGCGTGGCTGGCGAGCCATCCCGTCGCGGCGCTGCCGGCGCCGCCATGGCACGCCTCGCAGCCGACGCCATCGGCCTGGCGCCATTGCGGCCCGCGGTTGGGCGCCGGGTCGCCGTGGCAGGCGATGCATTCGGGCGATTGCGCGACATCAGCGATGCCGAGCCGGGCGCCGATCGCGCGGGCGCGGGGGTCCTGCAACAGCTTCCACGCCCGCGAATGGGCGCCGGTCAGGCTGGCCGGGTTCTGCCAGGTCAGCAGCTCATTCTGGCGGACGCGCGGCCCGGTGGCTTCCTGGCGGCCATGGCAGGTTGTGCCGCCGCAGCTGGCGACGCCCTGGTGGATGGCGCTATCGGCCGGTGCAGCGCGCGCCGGGGCCAGCACGGGCAGCAGCGCCAGCGCCAGCCCGATCGCGCCTCGCCATCCCCCCGCCAATGTCATCGTCGCCCCTCACGATGCCCTATGACTTTACGGTAGCAAAGCGGCAACGTCTTGGGAATGAAAAGAACGGCGTTGCAACGATGGCCGCCGGTCAGAGCCCCAGCACGGTCTTGGCGATGATGTTCTTCTGCACCTCGTTGGAGCCGCCGAAGATAGTCCAGGCGCGGCTGTTGAGATAGGTTGGCATGGCGAGCTGCGCCGGTTTCGATCCGATCGGTTCGGGACTTTCATTGCCATAAAGCGGCCGTTCGGTGGCGAGCTGCAGCCCGTCATAGCCGAACATTTCGACCGCCAGCTCGTCGATATGCTGGCGCAGGCTGGAGGCGACGAGCTTGATCAGCGAGGTCTGCGGCCCCGGCTTGCGACCCTGCGCCAGTTCGCCGAGCACGCGCAATTCGGTCATTTCGAGCGCTTCGGCCTCCAGTTGCAGCCGCGCCAGCCGGCGGCCGAATTCGACATCATGGCCAAGCGCGCCATTGGTGCCGCCGGGCTGCGCCAGCGCCAGTCGTTCAAGGCGATCGAGCTCCGCAATCAGCCGCGGTGCCGCGCAACTGCCGCCGCGTTCGTTCTCGAGCAGATATTTGGCGATCGTCCAGCCCTGGCCTTCGTCGCCGATGCGGTTTTCAACGAGGGCCTCGACATCGTCGAGGAAGACCTGGTTGACCTCGTGATCGCCGGCCATGCCGATGATCGGCCGGATGGTGACGCCGGGCTGGCGCATGTTGATCAGCAGGAACGAGATGCCGGCCTGCGGTTTCACATCCGGGTCGGTGCGGGCGAGGCAGAACATCCAGTCGGCATAATGCGCGTGGGTCGTCCAGATCTTGCTGCCGTTGACGACATAGCGATCGCCGTCCCTGACCGCGCGGGTTTTCAGGCTGGCGAGGTCGCTGCCCGATCCGGGTTCGGAATAGCCCTGACACCACAGATCCGCGCCGGTGAGGATGCGGTTGAGGAAGCGCGCTTTCTGTTCGGGCGTGCCGAAGCGCGCGATGACCGGCCCGACGAGTTTCAGCCCGAGCACCGACAGTGACGGCGCATCGGCGAGCGCGCATTCTTTCTCGAAGATATAGCGCTGCACCGGGGTCCAGCCGGTGCCGCCGTTTTCGATGGGCCATTGGTAGGCCAGCCAGCCGCGGGCATGGAGGATGCGCTGCCATTCAAGGCCGATTTCGGGCTCGACGAAAACCGATGGCGTGCCGTTCATGCCATCGCGCAGGCGTTGCGGCAGTTCGGCGGCGAGAAAGCCGCGGACTTCGTCGCGGAAGGCCAGATCGGCGGGGCTGAAGCTCATGTCCATCGGGCTAGTCCTTGGTTCCGGCCGCCCAGTGCAGGCAGCGGCGGAGCAGTTCATGGTAGATCGGGTAGTTCCAGGCGCAGCGTTCGGGGTGCAGCCAGAACGGCGTGAACACCGCGACGTCATAATGGCCACGGCAATGGCCGAGCGTGCAATAGACCACTTCGCCGCTACCATAGCGGCGGCGGTAGAGGATGGGGACTTCGGCGTCCTGCCAGTCGCTGTTGGTGAAACCCGTCGCCTCGCCGGTGAAGCGCGTCAGCATCAGCGTTTCGATTTCGGCGGTGGTGCGCGACAGGTAGAGTTCGTCGACGATCTCGAAATCCTTGAAACCGCGCGTCAGCGGGTCGCCGGTGACCGGCACCTCGACGGTGAACGGCCCGATCGGCGGGTGCGCGACGAATTGCGTGCCGAGCATCGTCATCAGTTGCGGGGCATTGTCGGGGGCATCGACCAGCCCCGATTCGAGGAATTCGAGGATCGAATTGGTGCCGTGCAGCGCCAGCCAGCGCCCGCCGCGTTCGAGAAACGCCTGCAGCGCGGCGATTTCGGCGGCAGCGGGCACGACATCGCAGGTGTAGGTGATCAGGAAATCGCACGCCGCCAGCCGTTCGATATTGGCATAGTCCATCGCCACCGTGGCGCGGATGCGCGGTTCTTCGGCCATCAGCTTCAACAGTTCGAGCCGGGCATAATCGATGTCGTGATATTTGCCGGCGGCGACGAAATGCGCCTGGATGGGGCCTGCGGTCATGGCTGCACTCCCTTGTCACCCGCACCCGTCATCCCCGCGCAGGCGGGGATCCATTGCCGGCATGCGGCTACGGGTGGCGGCGCCCAGGCGCTGGATCCCCGCCTGCGCGGGGATGACGAGGGAACAAGAGGCCGGTTCACCACCATCACTCCCGACAAAAGCCGCCGCCATCGACGGTCAGTTCGGTGCCGGTGGTGAAGCTCGCTTCGTCCGACGCCAGGAACAGGCAGGCTGCGGCGATCTCCTCGGGCTTGCCGCAGCGGCCCATCGGGTGGCTGGCGGCAAAGCCGGCATAGGCTTCGTCGCGGTCGAGCCCGGGGTTCATCGCCAGATAGCGTTCGAGCATCGGCGTTTCGATGGCGCCGGGGTGGACGCTGTTGGCGCGGATCGGCCAACCCTTTGCCGCGCATTCGAGCGCCGTGCACTTGGTCAGCATCGTCACCGCCGCCTTCGACGCGCAATAGGCGGCAAAGATCGCGCCGGGGCGCAGCGCCAGCATCGACGCCAGGTTGACGATGGCGCCGCTTTCGCCCGCCGCGACCATCGCCGGCAGCGCCGCCTGGGTGCCGTGGAAAACGCCATCGAGGTTGATGCGCAGCGTCCGCGCCCAGGCTTCCTTTGTCACGTCGGACACCGCGCCGGGTTCGGAAATGCCGGCATTGTTGATGAGGATGTTGAGCTTGCCGAAGCTGCGCAGCGTGCCGTCGACCGCGGCTTCCCAGCTTTCGGGCAGCGTCACGTCGAGCAGCACGGCATCGGCCGCCTCGCCCAATTCGCGCGCCAGCGCCTTGGCCTTTTCGAACTGGATGTCGCCGAGCATGACCCGCGCACCTTCGCGCACGAACGCCCGCGCCGTTGCCGCGCCCAGCCCTTCGGCACCGCCGGAAATCAGTGCGACCTTGCCCTGCAACCTGCCCATTTCAGCGCTCCAGTATCGCCACGGCCGACAGGCCCGGCGCGCCATAGACGTGCGAATAGGCGGTTTTGGGCCGCTTGCCCTTGCGCCCGGTCACCTGCCGACCCTCGCCGGCGCCGCGCAGCTGGACGACATTTTCATAGATCTGGCGCAGGCCCGACGCGCCGATCGGTTCGCCGCAGGCGAGGCAGCCGCCATCGGTGTTGACCGGCAGCACGCCATCGAGGCGCGTGCGGCCTTCGGCCAGCCACGCCTCCTGCTCGCCATCGGCGCAAAAGCCGTTTTCGGCCATGTGCATGATTTCGGCGCCGCTTTCGGTGTCCTGCAACTGCGCGACGTCGATGTCTTCGGGGCCGATGCCCGCCGCTTCATAGGCCGCGGCGCTGGCAAGGTTGGTCGCCGACGGGCCGCGTTCGATGTCGAGTGACGGCGCGAACACCTCGAACGATCCCGGCGGCCGGGTGCGGATGACCACCGATGCGACCTTGATCCCGGCGACGCCGAGCGCATGCGCCTTTTGCTTCGAGGCCAGCACCAGCGCCACCGCGCCTTCGGCCGGCGCGCAGAACATGAACTTGGTCAGCGGGTCGTTGACCATCTGGCTGTTGAGGATGGTGTCGAGATCGACGGGTTCGCGCCGCCACGCGTGCGGGGCGTGGACGGCATTGGCAAAGGCTTTTTCGGCGACCCGGGCGAGCGCGGTCGCGGTAATGCCGTGCATTTCCATGTAGCGGCGCAGCTTCAGCGCGAAAAACTGCGTCGTCAGCATCAGGCCGGTCTCGCCATACCAGTCGGGCAGGCCCCATTCGGCGGGTTTGGGATCGAAGCTGCCGCGCGGATGCTTGTCGAAACCGACCGCCAGCGCGAGATCGGCCTGGCCCGATTTGATCGCCGCGACCGCCGAGCCCAGCGCCGAGCCACCGGTGGCGCAGCCGTTGGCGACATTGATGAACGGCACCCCGGTCAGCCCCAGGCGCGACACCATGATATCAGCGTTGCCGGCCGCCGACGAGCCACCATACGCCGCCGCGATCTGCTGCCATTCGACACCGGCATCGGCAAGCGCGGCGCGTGCGGCAAAGACGCCCTGGTCGAGCCCCGATTTGCCATCGGTGCGCCCGAAACGGTGGATGCCGATGCCGATGATGCGCACGTCACTCATCTCACGCCTCCACCGGCCCGAAGGCAAAGGTTTCGCCGCTGCCGAACGGCACGATGCGCAGGCAGACCGGCAGGCCGACGCGCAGCGCATCGAAGTCGAGCCCGTCGAAACGGCTTTCGACGATGACTTCGCCGGGCAGTTCGACATAGCCGAGCGCAAAGGGTTCGAACGGCACCGGGCCAGCATAGGGCGGTGATTTCGGCGCGAAGCGCTGCACCGTCCAGCTCCAGATCGTGCCGTGACGCTGGAGCGGCACCGGATCGAAGCCTTCGGCGCTGGGAAAGACGATACGGCCGCTGTCGGGGTCGCGGCCGCCGATCAGCGCGGGTTCGGCGCCATCGGTCCAAAGCGCGCTCATGCCGCGCGCCGATAATCATCGAGCGCCGCGGTGGCGTCGCCAAAGGTCAGCGCCAGCACGCGGATGCGTTTGAGCGCATGGCCGATGCACAGTTCGTCGGTGATGCCCATGCCGCCGTGCATCTGGACGGCGGTGTGCGCCACGGTCAGCGCCGCATCGGCGACAAAGGCCTTGGCGCCGGCCGCCGCACGCGCGAAATCGGCCGCCGGCGCCAGCGCGGCGCGCACCACCTGTGATCGCGCCTGTTCGACGAGCACATAGGCGTCGGTCATGCGGTGCTGGATGACCTGGAAACTGCCGAGCGATTGCCCGAACTGGGTGCGCGTCTTCACATAGGCAAGCGTCGTGTCGAACAGCAATGTCATCAGCCCGAGCATCTCGGCCGCCGCCGCCAGCCGCGCCGTGGCGACAATCGGCGTCAGACTTTCCAGATCGCCGGGCAGTTGCGCCGCCGCGTCGACCTCCACCCCGCGCAGGGCGATTTCGGCCGCCACCGCGCCGTCGGCGAGGCGATAGCGGCGGCGATCGACGCCGGGGGAATCGGCGGGGACCAGCCAGAAGCCGATGCCGGCGCGGTCGCGGGTGGCGCCGCTGTGCCGCGCCGACACGATCAGCACATCGGCGGCACCGCCGGCGAGCACCGCCGACTTGATGCCATCGATGACGACCTTGTCACCGCGCGGCTTCGCCGTGGTGCCGACATGGGCGAGATTATAGCGCGCCTCGCGTTCGGCATGGGCGAGCGCCACCAGCGTCGTGCCGGCCATCAGCGGATCGAGCAGCGCGGTCGCGCCGGCCGTGTCGAGCAGGCTGGCGGGGATGACCGCGGCGTCGAGCACCGGTTCGGCGACCAGCCCGCGCCCGAGCGCCTCCATGCAGGCCGCCAGTTCGACGCGGCCGCTTCCGGAATCGCTTTTCAGGCCACCGTTTTCCGCCGACACCGGCAGCGCGAGGATGCCGCTTTCCGCCAGCCGCGCCCAATGCGCTGCCGAAAACCCCGCCGGGGTGATGCGCGCCGCGCGCCGCGCATCGAGATCGCCGCCATAGCTGTCGGAGACAAAGCGTTCGACCGCCGCCTTGAGCAGCGCCTGGTCTTCGGAAAGATCGAAATTCATGAGCGATGCACCACAAGGTCGAGCCGTTTCAGCCCCCGCAGCAGCATGTTGGGGACATGCGCCAGATCGGCATCGGCGGCGAGTTCAAAGCGCGCGATCCGCGCCAGCAGCACGTCGAACGCCACCGCCAGTTCCTTGCGGCTGAGCATGTTGCCCACGCACATGTGGATGCCGCGGCCAAAGGCGAGGTGGCTGCGGGCGTTCTTGCGGGTCACGTCGAAAGCATCGGGATTTTCGAACTTGGCCGGGTCGCGATTGGCGGCGGCAAAGCGCAGCATCAGCATCGACCCGCCCGGCACGGTGACGCCGCCAAGCTCGGCATCCTGCTTGACGACACGCCACAGCCCGGCGGTCGGGCTTTCGAGCCGCAACATCTCCTCGACCATGTTGGGGACAAGGCCGGGGTCGGCGCGGACCCTGGCCTCCTGATCGGGATTCTGGATCAGCAGCAGCACGCCGCCGGCAAGGGTCGAGGTCGTCGTCTCGTTGCCGGCGACCATCAGCTGCTGGAGGATCGACAGGATTTCGGCATCGTCGAGCGGCTGTTCGCCCTCGCTGCGGGCATGGACGAGATCGGACAGCAGATCCTCGGTCGGTGCGGCGCGGCGGGCGTCGATCTGCGCCTTCATCGCGTGCTGGAATTCGACGACCTCGCGGGCGCATTCGAGCTCGCGCTCCTTCGAAATCATGCCGCCGAGGCGATCGGCAAAGGCATCCGACCAGCGCTTGACCGTCGCCACATCGGCAGGATCGATGGCGCCGCTGGCGCCGGCAATGCCGATCTGGCTGGCGATGACGGCGACCGGCAGCGGCACGGCGAAATCACGGACGAAATCGATGCGCGCGACGCCGTTCGCATCGACGGGAAAGGCATCGACGAGCCGGGTGACGATGGCGCGGATATCGGCCTCGATGGCGTCGACGCGCTTCATCGAGAAGGCCAGATTGACCAGCTTGCGAAAGCGCGTGTGCACCGGCGGGTCGGCGGTCAGCAGCGTGTTGCGCTGCGGCCAGCCCTTGTCCAGTTCCGCAGTGACATCGGGATCGGCCGAGCGCTGCCCGGCGAGCAGCGCACTGAAGTCGTTGGAAAATGCCTCGACTCGTCCGGTCGCTTCGGCAAGCAGGTCATAGGACGTCACCAGCGTGATGTTGGTGCCGGGCAGCAGCATCACCGGGCGCTGCGCGATGGCGGCCTGGTAATAGGCAAAGGGGTCTTCGAGCACGTGCGGCTCGAACAGGCTGGTCCGGTCGAGGTCGATCGTCGTCATGGCGTCAAGCTAAGGCGCATCGCGGACTTTGCGCGACGGTGATTTATATTAGCTACCCGGCATCTGCGAGACGAATTGCGCCATGTCGAAGTAATCGCGCCACACCGCGATCTTGCCGTCGCGGATTTCGAAAATGCCCATGACGCGGATGACGATGGGTTTGCCGGCGAGGAGGAAATGATCGGTGCGCTCGGTCATCACGATGGCGCCGGCAGCGGCAATATGGTGGATTTCAAAGCGCGCCGCGCTGACCGGAAAGGCCGCGAACACCGCCTTGAAGGCATCGATGCCGTGCGTCGGGTCGGTCGGGATATTGTGGTACAGGATATCGTCGGCGAGATGGGCGTAAATCGCCGGCCAATCGAGCCGGTCCCAGGCGGCGCAGAAATCGGTGACGATCTGGATGGGGGTCATCGGCATATCCTCATGGGTGGGCCATCGCGCCGGTGACGACGGCGGAGCGCCCGGCAAGCTGCATCAGAGCTTCAGGATCAGCTTGCCGTCGTTGCCGCCCGAAAACAGCTTCATGAAGGCGGCATAGGCATTGTCGATACCGATCTCGATATCTTCGTCGAAGACGAGTTTGCCGGCCGCCAGCCAGCCGGCCATCACCGCGGCGCCTTCGCCGAAGCGCGGCACGAAATCGCGGACCAGCAAGCCGTTGATCGAGGCGGAATGGACGATCAACTGCCACAGGTTGCGCACGCCCACCGGCGCCGGGGCGTTGTATTCGGAAATCAGCCCGCACAGCGCAACCCGCGCGCCGTCGCGCAAATTCATCAGCGCCGCATCGAGGATGATGCCGCCGACATTTTCGAAGATCACATCAAGTCCGTCGGGCGCCGCCGCGGCGATCGCTGCCACCAGCGCCGCCTCGTCAAGCCCGCGATAATCGATGGCGGCATCGAAGCCGTAGCGCTGCACCAGCCGCGCGCATTTTTCCGGCCCGCCGGCAATGCCGATGACGCGGCAGCCGTGGATTTTGGCGATCTGCCCGACAAGGCTGCCGACCGCGCCGGCGGCGCCGGTAACCAGCACGGTTTCGCCAGGCCTGGGCTTGCCGACCTCGAGCAGGCCGAAATAGGCGGTCAGCCCGACAGCGCCGAACACCGACAGATAGTTGGTGACGGCCGGCACCGCGGCGGGATCGATCTTCTGGGTGAAGCCGCCGGGCACCGCGACCGAATAATCCTCGATCGCATTGAGCCCGAGCACCCAGTCGCCGACTTCGAAATCGGGGTTGGCGCTGGCGGCGACTGTGCCGATCGTGGTGGCGCGCACCGGGTCACCCAGCGCCACCGGCGGCATGTAGCTGGGGGCATCGTCGAGCCAGCCGCGGATGGCGGGATCGAGCGAGGCATAGACGTTGCGGACCAGCACCTCGCCGGCGGCAAGATCGGGCGTCGGCACCGTCTGCAGCGCGAAATCCGTCGGCGCCGGGGTGCCGTCGGGGCGGCGGACGAGAATGAAGCGGCGATTGTCCGGCATCAGTCTGCCCCCCGCCCGCCATCGACGATCATCGCCGTGCCGGTGACGAAGCGCGACCGCGGCCCGGCGAGGAAGCTGGCGGCGGCGGCGATGTCGTCGGCCTCGCCCGGGCGGCGCAGGGCGTTGCCGTCCTGCACGAAATCGCGCACCGCGGGCGTGTCGCCATAGGCGTTGGTGATCATTTCGGTCATGATGACGCCGGGGTTGAGGCTGTTGACCCGGCACGGCGGCGTCAAATCGCCCGCCTCCACCGCCGCAATCTTGGAAAAATGCGTGACCGCTGCCTTGGCGGCGCAATAGGCGGCGCAATCCTCGAGGCCGATGAGCCCGGCGAGCGACGAGATGTTGACGATCGACCCGGCGGTCGCCGTGTCGCGCATCGCCCGCAGCGCCCATTTGGTGCCCATCACCACCGATTCGACATCGGCCGCCCACAGCGCGCGGAATTCGGCGAGGCTGGTGTCGGGCAGCGGTTTCGAAAAGAACGCCCCGGCGGAATTGACGACGGCGTCGAGCCGGGCGTGCTGCGCGACGATGGCGCCGGTGACACGTTCCCAATCGGCCTCCACCGTCGTGTCGAAGGCGATGAATTCAGCGCTGCGGCACTGCGCGACGGTGTCCGCCCCGCGCGCCGCATTGCGACCGGCCGCGACGACGTGGAAGCCATCCTGCGCCAGCCGCACCGCGACGGCGCGCCCGATGCCCGAGGTGGCGCCGGTAACGAGGGCAACACGCTGCGTCACGCGGTCAGCACCCAGCCGCCATCGACGACATGGTGCGCGGCGGTGATAAAGCTGGCGTCGTCCGATGCGAGGAACGCCACCTGCTCGGCGATATCGAGCGGCCGCGCATAATCCTTTAGTGGTAGCCGGGCAAAGCTGTCGGGCCGATCCCAATATTCGTCGCCGCCAAAGGCTTCCTCCGTCATCGCGGTGCGGGTGCCGCCGGGGCAGACGGCGTTGACGCGGATGAAATCGCCCTTGCGGCCAAGCTCCACCCCGACGGCGCGGCACATGTTGATCTGCGCCGCCTTGGCGGTGCCATAGGTCGTCGTCTGCATGATCGGCTTCAGCCCGGCGATCGAGGCGATGACGATGATCGAGCCGTGCGCCGGCGAGCCTTGCAGCCGCATCTGCGCGACCGCGGCGCGGATACCGAGGAACGCGCCTTCGACATGGACGCGCGCCTGTTCGCGCAGCTTCGCCATGTCCATGTCGATGATCGTGCCGAAATCGGCGGTGCCGGCGTTGGAAACGAGGATGTCGAGCCGGCCATGGCGGGCGACGCATTCCGCCACCGCCGCATCCCAGCCGGCCTCGCTCGTCACATCATGCGCGAATTGCCCCGGCTGCGGCCGGATGTCGGTGCCGAGCACCCGCGCGCCGCGGTCCGCGAGCAGCGCCGCGCACGCCGCGCCGATGCCCGAGGCTGCGCCGGTGACCAGCGCCACCTTGCCGGAAAGGTCGTCCCGCATGGCGCGACTTTGACGCAGCCGCCGCCGCACCGCCAGCCCCGCGAAATGGGGAGGCTCCGCGCCGCTGGCGGGCTAACGCTTCCTCTCCCTCGAGGGGAGAGGCGACTCGCGCGCCAGCGCGGCGGGTGAGGGTGGCTGCAAGCGGCGAAGTGGGAACACCACCCTCACCCGGGCCGCCGGCGACGTCTCTCGCCCCCCCCCCTCAAGAAAGAGGAGAGTTAGTCCGGCAAAACCAACGGCATCGCCCTTAAAGCGACACTACGGCGACGCCCCCTGGCGCCCCATCGAGGCGGCGGTGATCGCGTAAATTCATCAGCAACCGGTCGGTGAACACGCGCGCCATGCCGACCCATTCGCCATCCTTCCCTACCTTCTGCGGCGTGCCGCCTGGCGCGCGCTCCATCGCCGCGTCGCGGCCGCGCAATCGATAGACGGTGGCGACCTGACACTCGTACAGCCGCGCCGCCTTGCGCACACTACTGCTCTCAACCAGCTGGATAATGAACATCGCCATCACTTGCGGAGACGCCCCCCTCGCACTCACGACTGAGGTTGTCGAGTCGTGCGAGCAGCGCGTTGTCGATATCGGGATCTGTATCCGCAGGGGCGCAATTGGCCTATATCGATCGTTTTGACGAGGTGATGTTTGCCTTCATCAACGATGCTGGGTTTGCTTCGCATGGATCCGGGTTCCGGGCGACATCAACTAGTACCGTGAACATGTGGCACCAAACATTTGCGGTATCGTCCATCGTAGGCTAGCCTCGCAACACTAAAGGGGAATGCATGCCTGCGCATGACGCTAACGATCACCGGGCCGATGAAGCGATACGCCACGCGCTCGATGGAACGGCAATGCTCTTTGTGGGGTCGGGAGTCGGTTTCCTTGCAAGCACTTCGACCGGCGATGCTTTACCTAGCGGAAAAGGCTTAGCTAACGATCTGCACACCGCGGTGGGGATCGAACTTGGGCGTCACAATCTTCAACGGATATCACAATATGCAGTTAGCAAGCTGGGCACCGATGGAGTGCTTAGGATTCTTCGAGAGCGACTGAAGGTAGCGAAAGTTGATCTACGCCTTCAAGAGATCTATCGCGCATCCTGGCAGAGAATTTATACTACTAACTATGATGACGCTATAGAGTTCTCTCGTCGTGGCAACGGACTTGTCTCGTCATTTACTCTAGACGATGATCCAACATCTGCCCCGAGCAGTGCAATTGTACACTTGAACGGTTTTATTGACTCTATAAAGCCAAACTCTTTTGATAGCGATGCTGTTCTCACTGATATCAGCTATTCTATCAACGAGTTCCGGGACTCCGATTGGGCTAGACAATTTTTAATTGACGTTAGGACATCGAGAAGCATAGTCTTTCTCGGATATAGTATGGCCGATCTCGACATTGTCCGACTCTTGCTCGCCGATCCAGATATAAGTCAGAAGACCATTATCTATGTGTCGCCGGATACCGATGAAGTTGATCTCGAGACTTTGCGCACTTATGGCCAAGTCCGAGTTGGCGGCTTTGATGACCTGTATTCTCGATACACGGAACAGATGGCGTCTTACGTTCCAGTTAAAAGCGCAGTATTTACCGAGCTGCGCCGTATCGAAGTAAAAGATTTCGCCAGTGCCGGCTCGGCGGCTGAGGCGGTCTACCGGCAACTGGTATATGGCAAGGTCGCCGAGCGAGAGCATCTTTTGTCTGAGCAACCGCTACCTAACGTAGCATACATCGGAGATAGAATACAGGTCACGATGGCGCTGGAAGCGCTAGATCGAGGCGCTGGCCGTGATCTTTTTATCCATGGCGAGCTAGCAGCCGGGAAGAGTTGCGCCTGCCTATTGGCAGCTAAGCACTTTCTGAAGAACGACTATGAAGTTTATATTGCGTCGCATGGCCCGCATTTGGCATCTGACCTAGAACGCCTTTCCGCACGAGATGCGTTTGTCTGTGTTGTATTTGATGGATATGGGTCATTTATTGATGAAATAAAGAGTTTCTCTGGGCGTCGACGACCAACTCATAAAATGGTTTTATCTGAGCGCACAATAGCCCATGAACTTATTGCAGGCGTTATCGAGCGAAGCTCAGGTTTTGGACCGGCGGTTGAATGCTATCTTGGCAAAATTGAAGAGCCTGATCTGAGGAACTTTTCGGAACTAATAAACTTTGCAGGATTGTGGAGCGAAAGATCTGGGCTAAGCGCCGCGGGAAAGAGTTCCTTTATTCGAAATGAACTCCGGGGATCGCTCTATCTTTCCCTTCTAGAAGTAATCAAATCTGAAAGAGTTCAGCAAGAGATCCGTCGTTTGCTGACGCCACTTACGTTTGACAGGAAAGCTCTTTTAGTATTTGTTAGTGCATTTATTGTCAACTCCTTAGGCTTTCGCTTTCAGATAAACGACTGGCAGACATTCTACAAGATTGACTCGATAAGACGACTGACGCGAAACTACAGTGAGCAATTTGCAAATTTCATGAGCGTGAGCGGTGACGAACTGACCCCGCGGTCTGGCTTGCTTAGTTCACATATTCTGAAGAATTTTGCAGATGACGCTGACATCGTTTTTTGCCTGCACGCTCTCTACGAAGCCTCTGCAAAGGGCGAAGAGTACGATCCATACCTGGCTGATTTGCGTGTAGAACTGATGAGGTACGGCGCTATTGAACCGATGCTCAGTGATAGAAATAAGCACTCCATGGTAGTTGACTATTACAACAGAATCAGATCAGTAAAAGATACGGTTAACAATTCCGACTATTGGCTTCAGCTTGGCATCGCAAGCACGTCGCACGACGACCTCGAGAATGCGCAGATCGCTTTTGACAACGCATATTCTAGAGAAAAGAGAAAGAAAAATCCTCAGCTAAAGCGGATAGATAACTATTACTCGAGATTCGAGATGAAAAAGGCGGTGGCAGAAACGGACAGCAAGAAGGCTTTTGGAATATTCTATGATGCCAACCTTCGTCTAACGAAGCAGATTTTCGCTGACAATAATCGTCATTATCCCTTCAAAACTAGCCGAGAGTTTGTGGGCGTAGCTGCCCGCCACTTCGATAAGTGGGACCCAGATCAGCAAGCCCAGTTTCTCGATATGATGCGCGACGTCCGTAGGCGTGCGATCAGGTATCGGGATGACAAGGGAGACACGATTCCTGATGTGTCTTTTCTAATTAAAGAAACGGCTGCGCTATTAGCGCGACTAGGGTTAGAAAACTAACCCGTAGCTCATATTATTCTGTGGTCACCCCAACTTCCGCCCCAACCACCCCCGCATCGCCGCATTCACCGCCGCCGGTGCCTCCTGCTGGACCCAGTGCGACACGCCGGGGAAGCGGACCAGTTCGAAATCGGTCACCAGCGGGGCGTAGCCTTGTGTCAGTTCGAGGCCGAGCGCCGTGTCTTCCTCCCCCCACAGCAGCAGCGTGGGGACGGCGAGGACCGGCGCCGGTTCGTCGAGCACATCGGGGAAATTGGCGCGGTAATAGTTGATCATGGCGGTCAGCGCGCCGGGCTGGCTGGCATTGTCGCGATAATGGTCGATCACCGCCGGCGGAAACGCCGATTTGTCGACGGCCATGTCGGTGAAGGCCTTGCCGATCCCCTCCGCATGGCGGGCGCCGAGCAACGCCTCCGGCAGTTTCGGCAGCTGGAAGAAGGCGACGTACCAGCTTTTGCGTTTCT
>JBBQKM010000021.1:0-16544 GCA_038326915.1 Sphingomonadales bacterium | reverse complement strand
CCAGCGCGCCCGCGCCTAGCCATTTGGCCGCTCCGGGGCATGACGGGGCCTGAATTTTATGAGCTCACGACCTAGTCGATCAGGGCCCGCAAGCGCGCCGCGTCCGGCAGGGTGATCGTGCGATAGCCGACCTGCACAAGGCCGAGGGTATCGAAATCGCGCAGGATGCGGTTGACCGAATTGCGCGACAGGTTGGCAACCGCGCCGAGCTCATCCTGGCCGAGTTCCGCGACGACCGGCGTGCCATCACCATCGCCGATGCGGTCGCGATGCCGGACGCCGGCGAGCCGCAGCAGCGTCGCGGCGCAGCGTTGGCGATTGTCGGCGATCATCAGGTCGGCGGCGGCGCCGGCGGCGATCTGGGCAAACAGCACCGACAGCCGGCCGATTTCGCGCCACCAGCGCGGAGTCTCGGCCATCATCGCTTCGATGGCGGGGCCGGGGATCCGCGCCAGCAGGCCGCTGGTGCGCATGGCGATTTCGCCCGACCGGCCGCCGCCGTTCAGGATCGGCACGACGCCGAACCAATCGCCGGGGTGCATGATATGGGTCAGCCGGTTGTCGGCCGGCCCCTTGTCGGTGGTGAACGACATGGTGCCGGTGGCAAGGCCGAAGATATCGGCGGCGGTATCGCCGGCGCGGGCGATGATATCGCCGCGATCCTGCTGGCGCCAGACCGCGCGCCCCAGCAGCGCGGTCCGGAATTCAGGCGGTGAGGCACTGATCCAGCTGTTGGCGAAAAGAAAATCGCTCGCCGTCGCGATTTCGGCGCTGGCGGCGGGGCGCGATGGCAAAAAACTGTCCTTCCTCGCTGCAATTGTCTCTCCCGGTGCAATGCCGGTGTGACCATTGTGTTACGTCCATACTGTACCAGACGCAGGGTGGTCCTGACACTGGGTACGTGGTCGCGCCGGTCATCAGACCGCTTGTCGGGTGCGGGGGCCCTAGCGCCGAGGCCGGCGCGATCACATCTCAATCATCGAGCGCCAGCAGCGCGAACGTCGCCAGCCAGTGTTCGCCGGCATAATCGCCGGCGATATGCGGCAGCCCGGCGGCGAGGTGTTCGGCCGCGGTTGCTGCAATCGTCGCTTCGTCGCCACCCAGCGCAGCAGCGATACCGTGCCAGCACCAGGCGCGGCTGAGATTGAGGCCATCGAGATGGGCGATCTTGCCGTCACTGCGATCGCTGACCGACGCCGGGGTGAACAGGCTGGCGGGCCGGCGCTGCGCCACATCGGGCAGGAAGGCGGCGAACCAGCCGCGGAATTCGGGCGCGGGCAACAGCCGCGCCATCGCCAGCGCTTCGGTGAGGGTGGGGGACAGGAAGGCGTCGCCATCGGGCTCCCAGGCGTGCGCGTCGCGGTCGCCACCATACCAGTCGCGGGCGCGCGCGGTGACCAGCGCCAGCAGTGCCGGATCGAACCGCTGTAGCCAGGGCGCGATCAGGGCGAGGGCAAAGGCCGAATTGCCGTGCGCACCGGTGCGGATCGGATAGGTCTGCAGCGGCAGAAAGGCATGGAATCGCGCCGCAAACGCGCGGGCGAGGGGCGCGATCATTTGCTCGAGAGACGCGTCTTCATGCTGTGCCGCCTCGTCGTGCAGGGCCAGCGCCCAAGCCCAGCCATAGGGGCGTTCAAAGCCGCGCGATGACGGCCGGTCGAGATAGGCGCATTCGGCGGCGATGGCGCCGGGGGTGAACAGGGTTTCTGCGAGTCGACGGGTGTCGGCAGCAGCGGAGTGGCGCGGAAAGCGCCGCAACAGGCGCAGCAGCAACCACCAGCCATGGACGCAGCTGTGCCAGTCGAAGCTGCCGAAGAAAATCGGGTGGAGGTCGCGTGGGGTTCGCGCGTCGGCGTCGCTATCGAGGACATGATCGAGCTTGTGCGGATATTCCCGCGTGACATGGCCGAGCGCGATGCGCGCCATGCGGCCGGCAAGGGCTTCATCGAGTATCAGAACGCAAACCCCCAGATCAGCAGCGTGTTGAACACGAACAGCGGGATCGCCGTCGCCACCTGCGCCTTGATGACGGCGTTGCGGTCATCGAGTTCGAGCAGGACCGCCGGCACGACGTTGAAATTGGCCGCCATCGGCGTCAGCAGCGTGCCGCAGAACCCCGAAAGCATGCCGACCGCGGCGACGATGACCGGGTCGCCGTGCAACGTGCCCACCAGCACGGGCAGACCGACCGCCGCCATCATCACCGGAAAGGCGGCAAAGGCATTGCCCATCACCATCGTGAACACCGCCATGCCGAGCGTGAAGGCCAGCACGGCGAGGAACACCGAGCCATCGGGGATGATCTGCCCGGCGATCCCGCCGACGATCTGGCCGACACCGGCGGCGGCGAACACGGCGCCCAGGCTGGCGAGCATCTGCGGCAGGATGATCGGCCAACCGATCGCTTCGGCCAGCCGCCGCCCCTCGTGCAGCGGCGCGGCAACGGGGGGCCGCAGCCATATCAGGATGACCGCCGTGGCGACGAGCATGCCGAGCCCCAGGCTGACGAGCGTCACCTGTTTCGGATCGACCAGCGGCGCGCCGGCAATCGTGATGTGCTTGAACAGGAAGGTGCCGACCAAGGCCACTGCCGGCACGATCAGCGCCGGCACGAACAGCCGGTTGCGGTGCCGCGCGGCGCTGGCCTCGCGATCGGCGTCGCTGCTCGTCGGCGCGGTGCCGCGCGCCAGATTGCCGGTGCCGGCGATGGCGACGAGCACCAGCACGAGCACGCCATTGCCGAGATCGCCGAGCGCGTCGCCTGCGAGGAAGCTGACCGCCAGCAGCCCCCAGAAGGCGGCGCTGCCGAAGCGTTGTGGGTGGCTGCGATCGGCGAACGTCAGCAGGCTCCAGCCGCCGAACAGCACACCGGCGATGAGGTAGAGGAAATTCAGCCCGATCATCGGCGGTCCAGCCGCCACAGCCGGAAACCGTGGACGAGAAACGCCGCCACCGCCGTCGGGATCGCCCAGACCGACAATTGCAGCGGCGCCACGACGATGCCGTTGGTTTCGAGAAAGCCTTTGATCAGCAGGATCGACGCGACGGCGAGAAAGATATCCTCGCCAAAGAACACCCCGACATTGTCGGTAGCGGCGGCCATCGCGCGGATTTTTTGCCGGCCGGCCTCGGAGATCGCCGGATCGGCGCGGGTCGCGGCCGCATCGACCATCGGAGCCAGCAACGGCCGCACTGTCTGGGCATGGCCGGCAATCGTTGTCAGCCCCAGTGCCGCGGTCGCCTGGCGCAGCAGCAGATAGACGATCAGGATGCGTCCGGTGGTGGCCGCCGCGGTGCCGGCGATCAGGTCACGCGCGCGCTCGCGCAAGCCGGCCCGTTCGAGCAGCCCGATCACCGGCAGGATGATCCACGGCGCGCTGACATAACGATTGGCGTTGAACGCCTTGCCGAAGGCCGCGACGACCGCGAGTGGGTTCATCCCCGCCGCAATGCCGCTCGCCAGCGCCGCGACGACGACGACGAGCAGCGGATTGAAGCGCAGTGCAAAGCCCAGGATGATGACGGCGATGCCGATAAGGGGCCACATCAGCCGGTCTCAAGCAGCGAAATAATGCTCATAGGCCGGCACGGTCAGGAACGCCTCCAGCTTGTCAGACAGGATCAGCGTGCGGAATACGTCAGCGGCTTCCTGGTACTTGCCGGCGGCGAAGAAATTGTCGCCGACCTGCGCCTGCCACACCGCCATCTGCTCGTCGGTGACCTTGGTGATCAGCGCCGCATCGACCGTCTCACCGCTGTCGAGCACCACGCCGGCCTTGCGCCATTGCCACAATTGCGTGCGGCTGATTTCGGCGGTGGCGGCGTCTTCCATCAAATTGTGCAGCGGCACGGCGCCCTGGCCACGCAGCCAGGCGGCAATATAGCCGATGCCGACATTGATGTTGTTGGTCAGCCCGGCGAGCGTTTTTGGCCCTGGCGGCGGCGTCGTCAGGTCGGCGGCAGTGGCCGTGCCTTCGGGGATCACCGACAACTGGTTGGGGCCGGGCATCATCCGGTCGAAGACTTCGCGGGCGATGCCGACAAGGCCGGGGTGGGCGACCCAGGTGCCGTCGTGGCCGATGCCGGCCTCGCGTTCCTTGTCGGCCCGCACGGCGGCAAAGGCGCGTTCGTTGGCGGCCGCGTCATCCTTCACCGGAATGAACGCCGACATGCCGCCCATCGCATGGGCGCCGCGGCGGTGGCAGGTGCGCACGACGTGGAGCGCGTACTTCGCCATGAACGGCACCGTCATGGTGACGGCGACGCGATCGGGCAGGATGTGGTTGCTGTCGCCACGGAAGGTCTTGATATAGCTGAAGATATAGTCCCAGCGGCCGCAATTCAACGCGGTGATGTGATCGCGCAGTTCATACAGGATCTCGTCGGCCATGAAGGCGCCGGGCAGTGTTTCGATCAGCACGGTGGCGCGGATGGTGCCGAGCGGCAGCCCCATGATCGACTGGGCGGTGGTGAAGATGTTGTTCCACAGCCGTGCCTCGAGATAATGTTCCATCTTGGGCAGGTAGAAATAGGGCCCCGAGCCGCGCGCGATCAGCGCCCGGGCGTTGTGGAAGAAATACAGGCCGAAATCGAAGATCGCGCCGCAGACGCGCTCGCCATCGACAATCATGTGCGCTTCATCGAGGTGCCAGCCGCGCGGACGGGCGATCAGCGTGGCGGTCTTGTCGTTGAGGGCGTAGCGCTTGCCCTTGTCCTCCATCGCAATCGTGCCGGCGGCGGCGTCGCGCAAATTGATCTGGCCCTCGACCATCACCTGCCAGGTCGGCGCGGATGCATCCTCGAGGCAGGCCATGAAGCATTGCGCGCCCGAATTGAGCGCGTTGATGACCATCTTGCGGTCGCACGGGCCGGTGATCTCCACCCGGCGATCGGCGAGGTCGTGCGGCGCCGGTCGCACCTGCCAGTGCGGATCGTCGCGCACCGACGAGGTTTCGGGCGCGAAATCGATGCCGTTGCCCGCATCCCACCAGCGCTGGTGCGATTCGCGCGCCGTCAGCAGCGCGCGCCGCGTCGGTTCGTACATGCGGTGGAGATGGGCCACGAAGTGCAGCGCCGCATCGGTCAGGATGGTGTCATAGCTGGGACGCATTTCGCCAGTGATCTGGACGCCGGGAACGGACATGGAATTTCCTTCAATCTTCGGTAAAGCGGAACGGCACCAGCCCGCGCTGGCGTTCGTCGAAACTCAATCGCGCCCCTGCTGGCGGCAAACCGCGCTGACGGCAAGAGGCGCGGTGGCAGGCGGCGCAGCCCGGGCCGATCGGTGTCGCCGGCCGGCCGAGATCGAGCCCCACCGACCATGACAGCGCCGCGGCATGGCGGGCGTCGCAGCCCAGCCCGATGGCGAATTCGGTGCGCGGCATTCCCCATGACACGGCGATCGGGCGGACGGTGCGTGCGACGGTCAGGAACCGGCTGCCATCCTCCATCTCGACCAGTTGCCGGCGCACCTCGCCGGGGCGATCGAAGGCGGCGTGCAGCGACCACAAGGCACAGCCGCCGCCGCCGATCGGGCTGGCCGGGATCGGCGAGGGGCCGGGGGCGAAGGATTTGGAAATCACCCCGGCGCGGTCGACGCGCAGGAAAAAGAACGGAATGCCGCGCGCGCCCGGCCGCGCCAGCGTCGCCATGCGGTGCGCGACCTGTTCCAGCCCGCGGCCGAAGCGCGACTGCAACAGCTCGACATCATAGCCGGTGGCCTCGCAGGCAGCGAGAAAGCGGCCATAGGGCATCATCAGCGCGCCGGCGGCATATTTGCCGAGGTGGACCGTCGCCGCGCGCTGGTGCTGGGGATCGGTGATGCCGGCGGCGGCGATGGTTTCGGCGATGGCATCCTTCAGTTCGATCAGCGCCAGTTGCACGCCGGCGGCAAAGCCGCGCGAGGCGGCATCGAGGCTTTCCGACAATTGCAGCTGGCGGCCATGCAGATCGAGCCGGCGCAGCGAATTCGACAGCACATCGGCGGGCATGGCGACGACGGTTATGGCATGACGCGCGCGCAACCGCTCGACAACGGCGGCATTGAGATCGGGTCCCGACAGCCGCAGTTCATCGGCCAGCGCCTCGGCAGCGACATCGAGGCCGTGGAAATAATTGCCGGCATCGTCGATCATCCGGATTACGCGGTCGAGCGGACCCGGAGCCGGGGGTTCGGCGGCGTTGGCCGGGGCGGCCTGGTGCAGGCGGACCAGAGCCTGCGCGATGCCGGGCGATCGCGCCGCCAGTTCGCGCAATTCGTTGCGCGACACGCTGATGCCGGCCAGTCGCGAATCGCTGAACACGCGCGCCAGATCATCGGCGAGATCGCTGCCGTCGCCGCCGGCAAGGCTTTTCAGGTCAAGATCATAGGTGCCGGCAAGCTTGAGCAGAAAGGCGGCGGACAGGGGCCGCTGGTCGCGCTCGATGAGGTTGAGATAGCTGACCGAGACGCCGAGATCGCTCGCCATCCGCGTTTGCGTCAGCCCGCGCACGGTGCGGATGCGGCGAATACGGGCGCCGGCAAACAGCTTGCGGCCGCCGCTGTCGAGCGGCAGTGCAGCGGGCAGGGCTACACGGTCTGTCAATGATTTTTACAATATGACAATTTCAGCGCCCGAAAACGAGACATTGCGACACGATTCTTTGACCAAATGGCGTTGACGTCCGCCTAGCGCAGAGGCACAGCGCTGACAACAGCTAGCGCGCTGAAGGGGAGGATGTGGCGGAGGCAGCGGAAACCGCGCCCCGCCACAGCCATTTTTACAAACAGTGATACCAAAGTTGGTTGCGTTTGGACGGAGGAGCGGGCCGGTGCCGACTCCCCTCAAAAGCAATCGGTACTAGCGCAGCAGCGCCGTCCATTCGCGGTCGCCCTGCAGCGATTGCAGGTCGTCGTCCTGCGATCCGGGGCTGGGGTTGGTCAGCCACAGCAGCCGCGATTTCACCGCCGGGTCGACGGCGATGGCACGGCGGGCGGCATCGAGCGCACGGTCGCGCACCCGCGCCTTTTCGGCCGGATCGGCGGTGGCCCGGTGCAATTGGCCATAGGCCGCGGCAAGGTAGAACCAGAAATCGACGCGCTTGGCCGCCGCCGATGCCTCGAGCCGGGTACCTAGATCGATGACCTCGCGATAGCCATCGGGTTGTTTGTACAGCAACGTCAGCATCAGCCGCAGCGCATCATCGGCGGACGGGGTGGCAGTGTTGGCCACCGACGCGATGGTGTAGCTGTCGGCCTTGCTCAGCGTCGGCGCGGAGGCAACCGATTCCTCGTTGCCCGGCGGCGGTGTCTCGGCGGCGCGCGCCGCTTCGCGCACCGCAGTGCTTTCGTCGGCGTCGAGCCCTTCGCCGCGATTGTTGAGTTCGGCCCGGTAGAATGCCGACGGCAGGATCAGCCGCGTGAACACGTACATGAACAGGAAGCCGGCAATGGCGCCGATGATCAGGATCATCGGGCCGATCGCCGGCAACATGCTGCCCGCCGGGCCGAATTGCTTGAGGAAATCGCGGAACCCGATCAGCAAATTGTTGATGTTGTAAAGCTGGCTCAACCCGACGCCGACGAGCATCGTCGCCAGCCATTCCGAAATGCGCTCGAGCGCGGTGTTGGTGTTGAGCAACCGGCCGGCGCCGACGGGAAGGACCGCTGCCGCCGCTGCCGATTCCGCCCCCGGCTGCGCCGGATCGATGCCGGCCGGCGCGACGATCGCCGCTGGATCGACGGCCTTTGGCACGCTGAAGACGAAGCCGAGGATGGCGCCGGTGGCAAAGGCGGCGAGGAAGATCAGCAGGCCGACGCCGATCTGGGCCAGCGGGCCGATGGCGGCAAGCAGCACCCCGGCGGCGCCCAGCCCCAGGGCCCAGCGCAGCACCGTGCCGAGTTTGAACAGATCACCAAGCCGTGACTGGTCGCGCATGATTTCGACCCCCCAGAAGGCCGACAGGGGATGACGAAATGTCAAAAGAGTCAATAATGGCCGCGGCGGGCTTGCCAATAGCGACAGGCGCAATCGCGCCGTGATGGCGCTAACGTGGCATTGCCCCAGCAGGAGAAGCCGCGATGGTCGCCCCCTTCGGTCCCGATCCGTACATGAACGGTTATTACGCGCCGTTCCTTGCCGAACTCGATGCCCCCGATCTGGTCATCGAAGGCACGCTTCCCGCGGGCCTCGCCGGCACCTTTTATCGCAATGGCCCCAACCCGGCGTTCCCGATCCGCGACGGCGATCGCTACCATGTCTTCGATGGCGACGGCATGATCTACGCGATTACGCTCGGCGGCGGCCGCGCCACGATGAAGAACCGCTGGGTGCAGACCGAAAAGCTGAAGGCCGAGCGCGCCGCCGGCAAGCGGCTGTTCGGGGTTTTCGGCAACCCGCGCTTCACCGATCCATCGGTCAATTTCACCGACTACAACATCGCCAACACGCATATTTGGCCACACGCCGGGCGCCTGTTCGCGCTGATGGAGGGCTGCCCGCCGGTCGAAGTCGATCCCGAGAGCCTGGCGACGCTGGGCAGCGAGACGTTTGGCGGTGCCGTCAGCGGGCCCTTCACCGCGCACCCCAAGACCGATCCCGACAATGGCGACCTCCACGCCTTTGGCTATTCGGCGAAGGGGCCGGGGTCGACCGCGGTGCGCTACAACATCATCGACGCGCACGGGCGGCCGAAGCACACGACCTTCATCGACCAGCCCTATCCCAGCATGATGCACGATTTCCTGATGACCGATCGCCATGTCGTCTTCCCGGTGATGCCGGTGGTGCTCGACATGGCGCGCGCGATGTCGGGCAAGCCGATGGCGGCCTGGGAAAATGGCCGCGCCACGGCGTTCGGCATCATGCCCAAGGGCGGCACGGCAGAGGATTTACGCTGGGTCGAAAGCGATCCGCGCTTCATGTTCCATTCGTCCAACAGTTTCGAAGTCGGCGACGATATCGTCATCGATGTCGCCGGCGCGGCGCGGGCGCCGCTGATGCCCGACGCCGATGGCAATTTGCCGCGCCACGAGGACACGCGTTTTACGATGAAGCGCTGGATCGTGTCGCCGAACGGCGTGCGCGAGGAGGTGATCGACAACCTCGACATGCAGTTCCCGCGCATCGACGATCGCCGCCAGGGCCGCGCCTATGGCGCCACCTACATCAACTGCACGACACGGCCCACGGCCGGCCGGCTCGACGGCTTTGAAACGCTGGCGCGGATCGACATGAACGGCGGCGCGCGCGACAGCTATGATGGCGGCGACGGCGCCTATTTCGGTGAGCCGGTGTTCGTGCCCAACGGCCCGCAAGAAACCGATGGCTGGTTGCTGGCGCTGCGCTGGGATTCGGTGAAGAACGAAAGCGCGCTGTTGGTCATGGATGCCGGGCATCTCGCCGATGGGCCGGTGGCGACGGTGCGGATGCCGGCGCGCGTGCCGGGCGGATTTCACTGTCACTGGCGCGGAGCGGCAAACTAGGCAACCGGCGCGGAGCGGCAAACTAGGCACTTGGCGCGGAGCGACAGCATGAGCAAACGGCGAGGAGCGACAGCATGACCAACCCCGGCCTCGAACGCTGGCACAGCTATATCAAGGCGCCTGACAAGAAGACGTTGTGGGAGATGCTGCACCCCGATGCGGTGTTCGAAAGCCCTGTCGTCCATACCCCGCAGCGTGGGCGGGATATCGTGTTCAAATATCTCGCCAGCGCCGATAAAGTGCTCGGCGGGGCAGGGTTTGCCTATGTCGGCGAATGGCAGGCGGCGAATTCGGTCGTGCTTGAATTCACCAATGTCATCGACGGGATTGCCATCGACGGGATCGACATGATCACCTGGAACGATGAGGGCTTGATCACCCATTTCAAGGTGATGGTGCGGCCACTGAAGGCGGTCAACATGCTCCACCGGATGATGGGGGAGATGCTGGCGCAGGCGGGGTAGGAGTAGCGAACCTTTTTCGCGTTCGTCATCCCCGCCTGCGCGGGGATGACGACCTGGGGCTACGCGCCCGTCCAACCACAACTTTGACCGCGATTCTGCACCTTCAACCAAGCCTGCAGCGGCGCAAAATACGCCAGCATCGCCTTGCCGCTCATCGTTCGCGCCCCCGTGAACGCCTGCAGTGCGTCGGGCCAGGGCTTCGACGCCCCCATCGCCAGCATGGCGTTCAGTTTCGCCCCCACCGCCTTGTCGCCATAGATCGAGCAGCGGTGCAGCGGCCCGGTCCAGCCGGCCTGCCGGCACGCCGCTTCATAGAACTGGAACTGCAGGATGCGCGCCAGGAAATAGCGCGCATAGGGCGTGTTGCCGGGAATATGGTATTTGGCGCCGGGGTCGAAATCGGCCTCGCTGCGCGCCACCGGCGGCACGATGCCCTGATATTGCAAACGAAGCTCGGTCCACGCCTTGTTGTAACCCGTCGGCGGCGTCGTGCCCGAAAACACCCCCCAGCGCCATTTGTCGACCAGCGCCGTCCACGGCATCCCCGGCACCTTTTCCATCGCCTGGCGCAGCAGCAGCCCGATGTCCTTCGACGGGTCGGGCACCTTCGCAGCATCGAGCAGGTTGATCTTGACCAGATAATCGGGTGTCACGTTCAACGCGACAAAATCGCCGATGGCTTCGTGGAAACCGTCATTGGCGCTGTTCTTGTAGAGCAGGGGCTGCTTGTTATAGGCGCGCTGGTAGTAGTTGTGGCCAAGTTCGTGATGGATGGTCACGAAATCCGATGAATTGACCTTGATGCACATCTTGATACGAAGGTCGTCGATATTGTCGACATCCCAGGCGCTGGCGTGGCAGACGACTTCGCGATCGGCGGGCTTCGTCAGCATCGATCGCGTCCAGAAGGTATCGGGCAGCGGCGCAAAGCCCAGCGACGAATAAAAGCCTTCGCCGGCGCGGACCATCTTCACCGCGTCATAGCTTTTCGCCTTGAGCAGGTCGCCGACATCATAGCCGATATCGCCGGCACCCGAGGGTGCCACCACGTCGTAGATGTCGCTCCAGTCCTGCGCCCACATGTTGCCGAGCAGATCGGCGCGGATCGGGCCAGTGTTGGGCTGCACGGCATCGCCATATTTCGCGTTGAGCTTTGTGCGCGTGTAGCAATGCAGGTCGGTATAGAGCGGGTTGACCTCGGCCAGCAGCGTGTCGATCAGCTTGGCGAAATCATCGGCCGGCATGTCATAGCCCGACCGCCACATCGCGCCGGTATCGGCAAAGCCCAGTTCCCGGGCGCCGGCGTTGGCGATCTCCACCATGCGGGCATAATCGGCGCGCATCGGCTGGCCGACCTTGTGCCAGCTCGCCCACATTTCCTTGGTCAATTCCGGGTCGCGGGTGGTGCCCATCAGCGCTTCGATGTCGTTGCCGCTGGTCGCTGCGCCCTTGAACGTCCCCTTGCCCTTGCCATAGGTCGATTGCAGCCGGGTCGCGATGGTGTTGAGCTCATCGGCAGCGCCCGGGGTATCCGGCGCGGGCAGCACGATGCCCTGTTTCAGATAATCGAGCTTGCGGCGGGTGTCATAGCCAAGGCCCGCCACCGCGTTGAACTTTGCCGCCTCCTTGGCGAGCTTGACCGACAGCAACGTGCCCTCCGCCCCGGCGCGCGCGGCGAGCGCATCGGTATCGTCGGTGATGTAGGTCGAATTCACCCATTGCACGCGCGCGGCATAGTCGCTGTAGGCCGAAAGCTGTTGTTCGGCGCTGGCAACAAAGGCGTCTGCCTCCTTGGCGGTCGCGGCATTGGCGGCGGGCGCCAGCAACAGCGCGGTGGCAAGCGCCAGCGCCGAAATTCCGGTCTTCATGACGATCTCCCCAGATGGTTTATGGCAGCGGGAATGCGCCCGGCGCGGTGCCGGCGTCAAGCAACCGCGTGTTGCAGCCAGGCCGCGATCGCCGTGCCGAAATCGGGCTTGGTCACCGCGCTCATATGGTTGCCCGGTACCTCGACATAGGCGGCATTCGGCAATTCCAGCGCCAGGTCGGGCGCCGAGCCATTGTCCTGGTCGGCGACGCCACACACCACCAGGGTCGGCGTCGCCAGCGTGCGCAGCACGTCGATCGGTGTTGTTTGCTGCGATCGCAGCACATGCGCCACCGCCACGCCGTCGATCTGGTTCTGCTTCATGAATGCCGCCGCCGCCGCCTCGGCGCTGCCGGGTGCAAAGCTGTCGGGGTTGGCGATGACGTTGAGGAACCAGGCGGCGCGTTCGGTGCCGCCGGTCAGCCCGGCAAGGCCCATGCCGCCGAGCACGGCGCGCCGCGGCGTCATGCCCCGCGCCAGCAGTCGCACCGCCGTTCGCGCGCCGAGCGAATAGCCGCCGAGATCGAAATCGCTGAGATCGAGATGCCTGACCAGCGCCTCGATATCCATGGCCAGCACATCGGCGGGGTAATGCGCCGGGTCATGCGGCGCGGCGCTGTGCCCATGGGCGCGAAAATCGGGCATGATGACACGAAAGCCGGCGGCGGCGATTTCCGCGGCAGCGCCATAGCGGCGCCAGTTCATCTCGCCGCTGCTGAACAGCCCGTGCAGCAGCACGATCGGCTGGCCATGGCCGAGTTCGGTCCAGGCAATGCGCGTCGTGTCGAACGACAGGAATTCGTCTTGCACCAGGTTGATCATGCAGCACCCCTCAGTCCGGCGTAGACCACCGCCGGCACGGTGGCGATCAGGCTCCACGCCAGCAGTTCGAACAGCGATCGCACCACGATCCCGGCGTCGCCCAGACCGGCGACCAGCGCCGCCGATGGTGCCAACGTCAGGCCGACAAGCAGTGCCAGCGCCAGCGTGCGATTGCGGTTGCCTTCAGTCATTTCCAGCGCCCGCCGCATCGCCGCGATGGGGCCCAGCCGCTCGACGACCGCCACCGGCACCAGCGGCATCATCGCTGCCACCGCCCACAGCCCCAGCGCCAGCAGCGATATGTCGAGCAGCCAGCCTTCCAATGTGCCGGGCCGCGCGAACAGCTGGATGATCAGGCCCAGCACCACGCCGGCGCCGGCGAGCAGCGCCACCCGCAGTCCCGGCGTGGCGCGCGCCAACCCTTCGCGCACGAACAGCCGCGGCGGCAGCGCCCGGCCGCGCAGCCTTGCCACCACACCCCAGCTGACCAGCGCGACATACAGCAGCGCGCAGACGCCGCGCAGCGTGATCAGCAGCGTGCCGGCATCGGGCCCGGCGGCGACGGCGCGGGTGATGACGCCGGGCAGGGTGACCAGCGCCAGCCCGGCGAGCACGACGCCGGCAAAATCGCCGGCAAACACCGCCAGCGTCCGCCGGATGGCGAGCGCCACGTCGAGCCGGGCTGGTGCATCCTCGTTCACCCCGCCGTGCCTTCCTTTTTCGCCTCGCGGGCTTCGGCGACGGCGGATTGCAGGGCTTCGAAGCCGACTGCGCCCGACAGGATGCGATTGCCGACGATGTAACTCGGCGTACCGGTCAGCCCGAGCGCCCGGCCGAGTTCGAGGTTGCGCTTGATCTCGGCCTTCAGCGCCGGGGCGGCAAGGTCCTTTGCCGTGCGCAGTTCATCCAGCCCGGCGGTGCGCACCATCGCGACGGTGCGTTCGTGGCTGACCTTGCCGGGCGATTCGAACATGGCGTTGTGGAACCGGCCATATTTGCCCTGCTGCGCCGCCGACAGGCTGGCCATCGCCGCCTCGTCGCTGGCCGACGACAGTACCGGGAAATCGCGATAGACGATGCGTACGCCCTTGTCGGCCGCGGCCAGCTTCACCGTGTCGGCATGGCCCTGCCGGCAATAGGGGCAGGCATAATCGAAGAACACGACCACCGAGACGTCGCCATCGGGATTGCCGGCGACGGCGCTGGCGAACGGCGTTTCGATGGCGGCGCGGTTGGATTTGAGCAGCGCGGTGACTTCGCGACTCTGCAGCCGGTTCATCGCCTCCGGGATGATCTCGGGATGCGCGAGGATGTACTCGCGCACGATCTTTTCGATCGCGGCCTTGTCGCTCGGCGCGCCGGCGCCCGGCGCCGCCAGCACGGCACCGCCCAGCCCGGCCAATGCCACCGCCGCCACCAACCAGATTGCCCGCACGCGTGTCTCCATGATCGTTGCTGCCAGCGCCTTCACATCCATCAGCGCCGCCTCTTCTTGTTGCCGAGTTCATCCGACGCCAGCAGCGCGATGTCGTCGGCGCGAATCCAGTCGGGCGTGCCGCGCGGCAGGCCGTTCAGCGCAATCCGCGCATTGGCGGCGGCGCCCTGGGCATTGCCTTGCAGGTTGAACCGTTCGGCCGCGGCGAGCGCGGCGCGCGGTTCATCGCCCTTGCGGTCATAGATGACGCCCAATTGATACCAGGCAAAGGGATTTTCGCGGTCGCGCGCGATGGCACGCTTGAGCAGCGGCTCGGCTTCGGCGAAATCGGCCTTGTTCTCGTCGGCGATCAGCGCATGGCCGAGCAGCGTCATGATCAGCGGCTCGTCGGGATCGGCCGCGACCGCGGCGCGCAGCACCGGCACCGCTTCCTGCGGCTTGCCCGATTCGAGCAGGATCTGGCCCTTCAATTCGAGGTAGAACGGGTCGCCCGGCGCGGTCTTCAACAGCTTGTCGACTTCGCGCACCGCCTCGACAGGATAGGCGCTGCGGTGCCAGGCATAGGCGCGGGCATAGCGGCCGGCCGCCGACTGGTCGCTTTCGGGATAAAGCGTCAGCACGCGCTGGGGTTCGTCGACAAAGCCGATCAGTTTGGCCTTGACGCGGAAGAACCGCGCCTCCAGCGCCGGATTGGGCGTGTTGTTCCACGCCGGGTCGGCCTTGTAGACGGCTTCCAGATTGGCGATGCGGGTGCTCGATAGCGGGTGGGTGCGGTTGTATTCATTGTCCTGCGGCACTGCATAGCGATATTCCTGGCCCTGCAGCCGCTGGAAGAACGCGATCGAGCCCTTGCCCGACAGATGCGCCTTCGACAGATATTGCGCCCCGGCCTGGTCGGCTCGGCTTTCCTGGTCGCGGGTGAAGCTCAAAAACTTGCCCTGCGCCACGGCGGTGCCGAGCCCCAGGATCGCCATCCCGGCCTCGCCGGCGCCGACGGCAATGGCAGCGGCGGCGCCAACGAGCGACAGCAGCGAGATATTGGTTGCCGGCCCGGCGCCTTCGTTGAAGCGGACATTATGGCCACCCGAAATATGGCCGATCTCATGCGCGATGACGCCCTGCAGGTCGTTGACGCTGCCGGCCTGGGCGATCAGCCCCGAATGGAGGAAGATATTCTGCCCGCCGGTGACAAAGGCGTTGATGCTGGGATCGCCGACGAGAATGATCTGCACCGATTTGGGGTCGAGGCCGGCGGCGACGAGCATGTCGTGCGAGATGTCGCGAAAGAACGCCTCGGTTTCGGCATCGCGCAGGATCGATTGCGCGGCCACCGGGGCGGCAAGCGACGCCACGGCCAGCACGGCGGCGAAATTGCGGAAAAAACGCATCGACACTGTCGTGTCCTAGCACAGCTGAATGCGTCGTGAAGCGCGGCAACTGCTCCCCTCCCTGAAAGGGAGGGGTTGGGGGTGGGTGTTTCGGTATCGAAGCTGTGATCACCCTCACCCGCCGCGCTGGCGCGCGAGTCGCCTCTCCCCTCAAGGGAGAGGAGGCTAAGCCGCCCGCAACAGCCTTGCCCGGCGCCGCGCGACGCTGCTGCCCAGCCCCAGCGCCTCGCGGTATTTGGCCACGGTGCGCCGTGCGATGTCGAAACCTTCACGCTGCAGGATCTCGACGAGCTTGTCGTCCGACAGCGTGTCGTCGGTTTCGGCAGCGATCAGTTTCGCGATGCGATCCTTCACGGCCAGCGCCGAAGACGCTTCGCCGCCGTCCGATGAGCCGATGCCGCTGGTGAAGAAATAGCGCAGCTCGAACAGCCCGCGCTCGCACTGGACATATTTGTTCGAAGTGACGCGGCTGACGGTCGATTCGTGCATCTCGATGGCGTCGGCGATGGTGCGCAGCGTCAGCGGCTTCAACTGGCCGACGCCGTGATCGAAAAAGCCGCGCTGGTGCTTGACGAGCTCGCTCGCCACCTTGACGATCGTGCGCGCGCGCTGGTCGAGCGCCTTCAGCAGCCCATTGGCGCTGTGGACGCATTCGGTGAGGAAATTCGACGTCGCCTTGTCGGCGCCGACCTCGAGCACGGCATGATAGTCGCGATCGATCAGCAGTCGCGGCAGCGTGCCCTGGTTGAGCTCGATATGCCATTCGCCATCGGCACCCTTGGTGACGAAGACATCGGCGACCACCGGCGCGGCGCGTTCGCCACCATAACGCAAGCCCGGTTTGGGGTCATAGCGGCGCAGTTCGCGAATCATGTCGGCGACATCTTCGCGGTCGACGCGGCAGACGCGGACCAGCGCCGCCACGTCGCCGCGCGCAACGAGGTCGAGATGGTCGATCAGGCAGGCCATCGCCGGGTCGTAGCGATCGGCCTCGCGCGCCTGCAGCGCGATGCATTCGGCGAGGTTGCGCGCGCCGACGCCGGTCGGTTCGAAACGCTGGATGCCGGCGAGCACCGCCTCGACAACCGCGGCATCGACGCCGAGC
>JBBQKM010000020.1:0-16587 GCA_038326915.1 Sphingomonadales bacterium | reverse complement strand
TTTTGCCGCCGGGTATCGGGCTGTGTCAGCCCAGGATGCCCAGGATGTCGCTTTCCTTCATGATGATCAGGTCTTCGCCGCCGACCTTGACCTCGGTGCCCGACCATTTGCCGAACAGGATCTTGTCACCGGCCTTGACTTCGAGCGGGTGGACGGTGCCGTCATCGCCGCGGGCGCCGGTGCCGACCGAGACGACTTCGCCTTCCTGCGGCTTTTCCTTCGCGGTATCGGGAATGATGATCCCGCCGGCGGTTTTCTCTTCGGCTTCGACGCGGCGCACGAGCACACGGTCGTGGAGCGGACGGAATGTCATTTTGGCCCTCACTTGGTTTGATTCTGCCTGTTGGCACTCACATGATGCGAGTGCCAACAGTGGTGGCGCATATGTAGCGGCGACCCGGCAAGGTCAAGGCCGGGCCAGCGTGTGACACGGAAAATTCACGCGAATCTACCGCCTGGCTTGACGGCCAAGCGCCAGCCGATACCCATGGCGGCGCAGGCGGACGCAGGTGCGCCGCCGGGCGGGGGATGGGCGACGATGATCCGAAACTGGGCGCCGATTGCACTGACGCTGTTGACGCTGGCAGCGCCGGGCAGTGCTGCCGAACCCGCAAAGACGGCCGCCGCCGCAGTGTCGCCCGCCGAGGCCCGCGCCAATGCGCTTTATGCTGCCGAATGGGCGTGGCGAAAGGCCGAATTCGCCGAAATCGAGGACGGCGCGCGCTCGCGGGCCGGCGATCACCTGCCCAGCGTCACCCCGGCCGCGCAGGCGCGGCGGCTGGCCTATTGGACAAAGGTGCTCGCCGACGCCGACACGATCCCCGCCGCCCAACTGTCGAACGAGGGCCGGATCAATCTCGCCGTGTTCCGCACCGCCATCGCCGCCGAGGCGAGCAACATCCGCTATCGCACCTATGAGGCGCCGCTCAACAGCGACACCTTCTTCTGGGGCGAGATCAAGCCCTATGCATCCCTTTCGACCGCCGCCGACTTTCGCCGCTACCTCGGGCGGCTGCGCGACGTGCCGCGCTATTTCGACGAGAATATCGCCAACATGCGCGCCGGCCTCGCCCGCGGCTATTCGGTGCCGCGCGTCGGGCTGACAGGGCGCGACGCAACGATCGTGCCGTTCACCGCGACCGATGCGCGCAACCCGCTGCTGCAGGTGTTCGACAAACTGCCCGATGCGATGCCGGCCGCCGAGCAGGCAGCGCTGCGCGCCGAGGCCCGCGAGGTCATCGCGGCGCAGGTCGCACCGGCCTTTGCCAGGGTGCTGGCGTTCATGCGCACCGAGTACATGCCGCAGACGCGGACGACGATCGCCGCCTATGACCTTCCCGACGGCAAGGCGTTCTACCAGGCGCAGATCCGCGAATATACGACGCTCGAGCTGACGCCGGAACAGATCCACGCCATCGGGCTGGCCGAAGTGGCGCGCATCGACGCCGACATGCAGAAGACGATGCGCGACGCCGGCTTCAAGGGCAGCTTTGCCGAATTCCTCGCGTTCCTGCGCAAGGACCCGCAATTCTATGCCAAGACCCCGCGCGAACTGCTCGGCTTTTCGGCCTATGTGACCAAGCGCATGGACGGCAAGCTGGCCCAAGTGTTCGGCACCCTGCCCCGCTATCGCTTCACCATCCTGCCCGTCCCCGATGCCATTGCGCCGATCTATACCTCGGGCCGCGGCGGGCTCGAGGCGTGCCTGATGAACACCTATGACCTGCCGTCGCGGCCGCTCTATGCGCTGACCGCGCTGACCCTGCACGAATGCGAGCCCGGCCACAGTTTCCAGGCGGCGCTGGCGCTCGAGGCGCCGGCGCGGCCGCCGTTCCGCCGCGAGACCTATTTCTCGGGCTATGGCGAAGGCTGGGGGCTGTACACCGAATGGCTGGGCACCAAACTGGGGCTGTACGACACGCCCTATGAGGAATTCGGCCGCGAAACCTTTGAAATGTGGCGCGCGGTGCGGCTGGTCATCGATACCGGCATTCACAGCATGGGGTGGAGCCGCCAGCGCGCCGTCGACTATCTCGCCGGCCACACCGCGCTGTCACAACGCGATGTCGATATCGAGGTCGATCGCTATATCAGCTGGCCGGCGCAGGCGCTGGCCTACAAGCTCGGCGAGATGGAGATCCGCCGGCTGCGCGCGCTGGCCGAACGCGAGCTCGGGCCGCGCTTTGACCAGCGGCCGTTCCACGACACGTTGCTCGGGCTGGGATCGGTACCGCTGCCGGTGCTCGACGAACAGATGACGGCGTTCATCGCCG
Organism: Sphingomonadales bacterium; assembly: GCA_038326915.1. Lineage (GTDB taxonomy): Bacteria > Pseudomonadota > Alphaproteobacteria > Sphingomonadales > Sphingomonadaceae > Sandarakinorhabdus. Next base: position 14,314 of record JBBQKM010000020.1, on the reverse strand, counting down.
CCGAGAAAGCGCGGGCGCCGGCGCCGCGTTAATTCATTGCGGAGTCGTTGCGCCCGCCGGTGAAAATTGTAAGCTGCGCAAAAATAAGAACGAGTCGCACCAGAAGGACAGCAGCCGCTTGCGGGGGAGCACCATGGTCGACCGATTTTCCGTTCTTAAGTCTTTTGCAATATTATCGTCAGTCGCCACCATCGGCGCCTGCACGGCCAATTCGACTGCGGCGCCGCAGGCCGGCTGGCAAAACTGGTCGCCCGCCCAGCAGAGCGCCTGGTATTCGGCCACCCAGGGCTCGCGGCTGATGCCGCTGGCATGGATGCTGGCGCTCGAACAGCCCGACGCCGCCACGCCGTTCCTCAGCCCCGAAAGCATCGCGCAATGGCGGCTGCTGCCGCGGCCCAACAGCGATCGCCTGCCGGTCGGCTTTGTGGTCGACGACAATGACGACAGCAACCTGGCGGTATCAAAGCTGCGCTGGTTCAGCGGCCAGGGCCCGAAGGAAAAATGGGTCGGGCTCAACTGTTCTGCCTGCCACACCGCCGAAATCACCCATGAAGGCAAAGCGTTGCGGATCGACGGCGGCCCGGCGCTGTTCGATTTCCAGACCTTTGTCGAAGCGCTCGACGCCGCCATCCGCGCCACCGTCCAGGCCCCCGATGCATCCGAAAAATGGGATCGTTTTGCCAAGGCAGCGCTCGGGGCCAACGATACCGCCGGCAACCGCACGCTGCTGCGCGCCGCGCTGGTGAAACTGCTGGCGTGGGAAGACCGCGTCGAGAAAATGAACAAGACGCCGCTGCGCTATGGCTATGGCCGCGTCGATGCGTTCGGGCATATCTTCAACAAGGTGTCGTTGTTCACCGGCGCCGCCAGCCCGACGCCAAACCCCGCCGATGCGCCGGTCAGCTATCCGCACATCTGGGACATCCACCGCTATGACAAGTTGCAGTGGAACGGCATCGCGCAGAACCAGCGGCTGCCGCTCGGCGGCGGCAAATATCTCGACTACGGCGCGCTCGGCCGCAACGCCGGCGAGGTCCTCGGGGTGTTCGGCGATATCACCGTGACGCCGAGCACCGGCCTCGGCTCGACCGTCGCCGGTTATAAATCGAGCATCCAGGCCGACAATTTGATCCGGCTGGAAACCCAACTGGCCAGCCTGAAGGCGCCGGCGTGGCCGACAAGCTTCGGCACGCTCGATGCAGCCAAGGTCGCCGCCGGCAAGACGCTGTTCGCGGCCGATTGCGAGGGCTGCCACAAGCAGGAGCCCGGCGATTTCCAGAAGGTCACGCTGGTGCCGCAAAAGCCGGGGCCGGAGGGAACGGACCCGTGGATGGCGTGCAACGCCATCAGCTACAAATCCGCCACCGGCAATCTGCAGGGCACCACCAAGGGCTTCATCGGCGGCGATGCCAAGTTCGGTACCGACGCACCGATCGCCGAAATGCTCGAAACCACCGTCAAGGGCGCGTTGATCGGCAAGAAGGGCCAGATCATCGGCCAGACGGCAAAGGTTTTCTTTGGCGGCGGCGGCGCGCCGCGCGTGGTGACCGAAGAAGCCCCCGACATGCGACCGCTGGTGCTCGATGCCTGCTACAAATCGGGCAGCCCGCACATGGCCTACAAGGCGCGGCCATTGGACGGCATCTGGGCGACGGCGCCGTTCCTCCACAATGGCTCGGTGCCGACATTGTACGACCTGCTGCTGCCGGCGGCGCAGCGCCCGACGACGTTCATGATGGGCACGCGCGAATATGATCCGGTCAAGGTCGGCTATCGCACCGCCGCGACCGCGCCGGGCAACAGCTTCACCTTTGCGACCCAGGCGCCCGACGGCACGCCGATCCCCGGCAATGGCAGCCAGGGCCATGAATATGGCGTGAGAAAGCTCACAGAGCCACAGCGCCAGGCGCTGCTAGAATATCTCAAATCGCTCTGAAGGGAGCCACATGACAAGCTATCTCGAACGGCTCGATGCGACGCCGGTGGCGCAGCGCTGGCCGCTGGTGCGCGGCTGGATGCAGCAGGAACCGCATCCGTTTTTCGCCGAAGTGCGCGACCAGCGCCCGGTCATCGTGCTGCCCGAACTGACATTGGTGTTCCGCCACGCCGATTGCCAGCTGGTGCTGCGGCGCCACGACGATTTCGGCGTCGATCTCTACAAGCCCAAGCAGGGCGATTATTTCATGGCACAGGATGACACCGCCAACCATTGGCGCGAAAAATCGATCATGAAGGCGGTGCTCGATTTCGAACAGATCCCCGAAATCCGCAACTGGGTCGGCGAACGCACCGCCAATCTGCTGATCGACGCCAAGGGGCATATCGACCTGCCGAGCGCACTGACCCGGCGGGTGCCGGTCGATATGGTGCAGCAGTTCTTCGGCCTTGATGGCCAGGACCCCGCCGACCTGATCGAATGGTCGTACTGGAACCAGCAGGACGCCTTCCACAACCAGCCGTTCGACGGCCAATCCGCGGCGCGATCGGCCGAAATCACCGCCGGGCGCGAACGCAGCAGTCTTAGATTGGGGCTTTTCATCGGCCGCCTCGTGGTGAAGCGCTCGATCGCGGTGAAGCTCGGCCTCGGCGGCGACGATCCGATCACCCGGCTGTTGCAGATATCCTTCTCCGATGGCGTCAAGTTCGGCGTGAAAAAGGTGCTGTTCAACGCCGGCGGGCTGCTGATCGGCGCCGTGGAAACGACCAACCATTGCGTCAACAATGTCATGGCGGAGCTGTTTTCGCGCCCCGATGCGCTCGCCCATGCCCAGCATCTCGCCAGGACCGGCCCGGCCGAGGCCATCGACGGCGTCGCGCTCGAGGCGTTGCGCTTCCGCCCGGCCTTCCCCTATTTCTTCCGCACCTGCCATCGCGCCACCGAAATCGCCGGCGGCACGCCCTTTGCCCAGACGATCCAGCCCGGCACGACGGTGCTGGCGATGACGCACAGCGCCATGTCGGACCCGGCGAGCTTTCCCAATCCGACGCTCTTTGATCCGGCGCGGGCGCAGGGCGACAATTTCACCTTTGGCCAGGGCATCCACGAATGCCTTGGCCGCGCCATTGCCAAGCCGATGCTCGGCGAAATCGTCCGCCAGATCCTGTTGTTGCCGGGGCTGAAGGCGACGGGGCCGGTCGAATTCCGCAGCGGCGTGCCCGAAGCCTTTCCCATCGCCTGGCACGCATGACGCGCGATGTGGGAACCCGCAGACATAGCCGAGGCGATTGACGATCATCCCGATGTGGCCGCCGATGCTCTGGGCTTCGTCATGCTCGCAACGACCGGCCCCCGGCTGGAGGCGGCGGGGCTGACCGCAGCGGCGCAGATGTTCGCCCGAGACATCGGCGAGTTCTGGGTCGAACAGCTGGAGGCGCATGACGCGCTCGAAGGCTTTGCCCGGGCGCTGGGCGATCGCGGCGTGGCGCTCGATTTCGGCGCGATCGATCTTGGCACAACCAGCGCCGACCCGGTGCTGATGGCGAAATTCATGCCTGCTGCCACAGCGTTTCGCTGCCGCATCCGGCGTGATGGCGTGGTCGCCGGATCAGGCGTGCTGATCGGGCCGACCCTGGTGATAACGGCGTGGCACGTCATCGCCCGCGCCGCCCCCGACCAGCCGCAGGAACCCTGGCCGGCGATCGAGGTCGAGCTTTCCGACGAACGCCGCGTCGATGCACTGATGCCGCCGGTGTCGCTGTCACCCGTCAGCCTCGATGAATATAATAAACGCCTGCCGCGCGACGATACCGGCTTTACCGGCAGCGATTTCGCGGTCCTGCGGCTGCAATTGCCGGCCAGCCCATTGCTCGCGGCGGCCGCATTGCCCGCCACGCCGGCGAAGTACCAGCCCAGCGCCTCGGTCTTCGTCGTGCATTTCCCCGGAGACGGGGATTCCGGCATCGGCTTCGGCACGATGCGCAAGATCCGCGGGCTGACGATGCGCTGGGGGCACAGCGTCGGGACGCGGCCGGGCTCATCGGGCGGCGGCTGCTTCGATACCAGCCTGACGCTGGCGGGCATCCATCAGGGCAAGAATCGGCGCGGCGGCGGCCGGCTGGTGCCGACGGCATTGTTCCACAGCCAGATCCATGCCGCCGCTATCGACGACGAAACACCGTCGCGGATGTGGTCGCTCGACCGCACGCCCGATGGCGAGTTCGTCATCGGGCGGCAGGCGTTTTTCGAAGCCTATGCGCTGGCTCGCCGCAACGGCCGCGTTCGCGGCATCCGGATCAGGCGGGCTGCCGCCGGCGGCGATCTCGCCGGCCTCGGCTTTTCCTATGCGATGCTCGATCGCATCACGTCACGCCGCAGCGATACCCGGCTGTGCCGGATCAGTTTCGAAACGCTGATCCCCGATCTGGCCGACGACATCATTCGCCGCGCGCGGACGGCCGGGATCGATTGCCCGCCCATCGACGACATGCAGGGCGTGGCGGCCGGGCAAAGCGCGCCCGAAGCCGTTGGTGCCGATCGCGGGCGCCGCGCCGCCACTGCCATCGACGCCCGCGCCGGTGAACTCGGCCTGCAACTGTGGTTGTTCATCGATCACCCGGCGATCGCGTTCGGCGACGGCGTCCGCGCCGCGCTGGAGGGCTTTATCGACCAGGCGCTGCGCCTGCCCAATTTGCGGCTGGCGGTCGCCGGGTTCGAAGCCGTCGCCGTGCCCGGCCTCGAATTCCAGGCGCTGCCCAATCCGCCCGATGACGGCGCACCGGGATTGATGGCCGACTACATCACCGGCTTCGGTGAAAGCGATATCCGGCTGTTTCTCGCCGATGCCGCCGCTGCGGCGGGCAAGCCGCTGTCGCCCGAATATACCGACGAACTGGTGGCAATGGCGACCGCCGGGATCGACAATGTCAACGGCATCTATGAACCCTGGGCAGCCAGCCAGGTGGCACGCCGGCTGCGCCCCGCCGTCCGGAAAATGTTCGGAATCGCGCCATGACGATGCCCGATCCTGCCGCAGCGCCGCTGATAATCCGCGCCAAGCAGTTTGCCGCGCTGTCGGGTCCGTTCGATCCGATGGCAGCGCTGCGCGCTGCAGGTGCCGAGGATCCGGCGATGGCCACCCTCGTCGCTTCGGGGCTGGCGGGGTCGTGCGACACCGATCTCGACGCCGGCAAGCGCTGGCTGCTCCGCAGCGGCGAGCGGCGCTATTTCCTCGATATCGCACTCGCCGATCCGACGACCCTGGCGGCGGCGATCGCCGAACGCCGGGCGCAGGCCGCCGCCGGCCTTGGCGCCGACACGGCCAGCACCGACCTGCTGGCTGCTCTCGCCGGGGATGGCGACTTTGCCGAAGCCGCGATTGCCGCGACGCTGGCTGCGGAAAACCCCGAACGGACGCTGGTCGAACGCATCGTCGCCGCGCTCGATCGCGCCGGGCGCCCGGCACCGGCGCAGGGGCAATTGACGGCGGCGCGGCAAGCCCTTGCGCGAATCGATCGCCATGCCCGGCGCGCGGCGCTGGAATCGCGCGGTTTTTTCGGGCGAAGCGTCGAAACCGGCAATCTGCTTGCCTGGCTCGGGAAACCCGTGACAGCGCCGCCGGTGCAGGCGGCCTATATCGCCGGCAACCCCGGCATCGGCAAATCGGCGCTGCTCGAGGCGGTGACCGGTCGTGCCGGCGACCTGAACGACGCGCTGGTCATCCGGCTCGATTTCGATCGCGCCGGGCTCGATGTCAACGATCTGCTCGGGCTGACGCTCGAAATTGCCCGCCAGATCGGCGACCGCCTGGGCGACGCGGGCGCCGCGCTGTTCGCCGCGCGACTGCAGGCGGCAAGCGTGACCCGCGGCGAGGAAGGCTATGGAAACTCCAGCCGGGGCAGCGTGCCCCCGGAACTCGCCGTCGCAATCGGCAGCGCCGTGCAAGCCGCCGGGCGACCGGTGCTGCTGATCCTCGATACCATCGAAGTGCTGCGCGCGCGCGGCGAGGAACACCCCGAACGCCTGTTCCTCTGGCTCGACGGTCTGGTCAACAGCGGCCTGCAACCGCTGTCGGTAATCGCGGCCGGCCGCGGCGATGCGCTGGGCAGCGCGCCCGGGCGCGTCGGCCTCGATGTGCCGCTGGCCGGCCTCGATGCGCCGGCCGCCGACGCCTTGCTCGATCGCCTTGACGTCGCGCCTGCATCGCGCGCTGCCGTTGCCACTATCGCTGCCGGCAACCCACTGCTGCTGCGGCTGGCGGCGGCCGTGGTCAAGGAAAGCGGTACGGACGATTTGCCCGATGGCGCCCTGCCCCAGCCGGTGGCGGCGGCGTTTCTGTATCGTATCCTGCTGTCGCGCATCGATGATCCCGATCTGCAGCGGCTTGCCCATCCCGGCTTGATCGCGCGCCGGATCAGCGCGGCCTTCCTCGCCCAGGCGCTGGCCCCGGCGCTGAAGATGCCGCCGCTGTCGCCTGAACGCGCCGACGCGCTGTTCAATGCGCTGGCGGGCCAGCACTGGCTCGTCGAACGCGATCCGGTGGTGCGCGATTACGTCATCCATCGCAGCGACATGCGGACGATTCTGCTGCCGTTGCTGTACATGAACGAGCCGGCGCTGTGCGCCGCTGTCGACAAGGCGGCGGCGGCCTGGTTCGACCGCCAGGGCGATGCTGCTGCCAAGGTCGATGCTGCCTATCACCGCCTGCAACTGCTGCGCGTCCGCGCCGCGGAGCCGGTGATCAGCCCCGCGGTCGCGCAGCGCTTCGACGAAGCGATGCTGGCCGAATTGCCGCCACAGGCGCGCGACATCGTCGCCCGCGCCGCCGGCGGCCGCTCGTCGCGTCTGCGCAAGGGCGCCGGCGCGCCACCAAAGGTCGACGAAGCCGCGCTGGCCGCAGAGGTTCTCAACCTCATCGATCGCGAGGATTGGGCCGAGGGCCAATTTGTCGTCGACCAGATGGTCGCCGGCGGTGGCATCGATGCGCGCAGCCCAGCGGCGATGGCGATCCGCGCCTTTTACTGGCGATCGGGGCGCTGGGACCGGGCGCGCAAGCTGTTCGCCGAGCGTGACAGTCTGGTCGATGACGATAGCGAAGTGTTCCGCATGCCGCTGCAACTGGCGATATCGCGGCTGGAGATTCGGTCGGAGTTCACCCGCCCGCGGCTGGTGAAGATGCTGGCGCTACCTGAAATCGATGCGCTGATCGCCGATGCCATGCGCAACGCCGGGCCACTGGCGCGCCAGGGCGCGCTGGCCTTTGTGCTCGCCGCCAATGGCCGGCGGCAGGCGCCCCTGTGGTCGGCAAAGGATGGCGATGCGGTGGCGGCGGCGCTCGACACCTGGATCGAAAGCGACCGCGACGGCTATAGCGACGGCACGCCGGCGCGGCGCGGCGCGGCCCCGGCGACAGCGCATGCCTTTGGCGTGGTGCGCGAACGGCTGGGGGCGCGAGGCCTCGTGTCGGCGGCCGGCATCGAATGGGGCGACCTGCAGTTGCTCGCCGCGCTGTCGCCCTATCCGATCATCGCCGCCAACCTCGCCGTGCTACACGACAACGACGGCCTGATCACGTCGGCGCGCGCCGCCGATGCACGGCTGAGCCAGGCCGGCGGGCTGTTTTCGGGCACGCCGATCGGCATCGGCCCGGTGGCAAGCAACCCGATCGCCGGCATTGCCGGGCTGGGGCTGTTCGCCGAATGGGCCGGGGCGGAGGCGTTCCTGCGCCCCGATCCCGATTTGAAGACGCTCGCCGAAGCCGCCGAACGCTGGCGCCGCACCGTCGCCGGCCATTGGTCGTACGGTGCGCCGCCACCGGGCTGGGCCGGCGGCGACAGCCCCGACATCATCATCCGCCGCCGCGTGCAGAAACTGCTCGATTTCGACGATCCGGCCGATTGGGCGCTGCGCCAGCTGGCGCTGTGGGCCGACGATGGCGAAGGCGCGGCGCTGCTGGCACGGCTGCGCAAGCGCCACGCTGGCGTCCTCACTGCCGCCGCCGCGCTGCCCGATGCCATGGCGCGCGCGGCGCTGCTGCTCGAACGCAACCTGCCGTCCGCCTTTGTCCCGCCCCTCACCATCCTAGGAGCCTTGTCATGACCAATGAAACCGCCCGCCAGGAAACGCTGCGCGGACAATTGACGCCCGAAATGCTGGCCGCGGTGAATGCCAAAATCGCCAGCGGAACCTTGCCCGACGCCGTCACCAAAGCAGTGCCCGACGCCATCAAGGCGAGCACCAGCAACGACGTGGCCGCGCTGGAGAGCAATGTCCAGCTGCCGGCGCTGGAAGCGATTGTGCGGCTGACCGGGCGGCCACCGCTGGTGATCCGCAACGATGCGGTCGAGCTCGAGCCCCTGCCCGACCTGCCGCCCGACACCGGCGTCAAGATCAAGGCGGTGCAGAAATGGATTCCGTCGGTCGGCCGTGTCGAGTTCGTCAACGCCAGTGCGCGCTGGGGCGGCACCGGCTGGGTGATCGACAGCCGACCGACCGGCGACATCATCATCACCAACCGCCATGTTGCCAAACAGGTTGCGCAGCGCGCCGCCGATGGCAGCGGCGTCTTCATGCTCAACCCGGCCGGCGTGCCGAGCGGCATCAGGGTCGATTTCCGCGAGGAAGCCGGCAGCAGCGCCAATGATACCAGCCACACGGTCAAGATCGTCGCCATCGAATATCTCGCCGACGACCTTGCCGCCGATTGCGCGCTGCTGCGCGTCGCCACCGATGCAGCGGTCAGGCCGAGCCCGCTGCAGCTCGCCACCGCCGACGGCGTGATCGACGAGCTGGTGACGCTGATCGGCTATCCGGCGCGCGATTCGCGCAACGACGCCGACGCCCAGGAGAAGTATTTCCGCGAGCTATACGATGTGAAGCGGCTGGCGCCGGGCCGCATCACCCAGGCGCTGAGCGGTGAAACGCTGCTGATGCACGATTGCACCAGCCTCGGCGGCAATTCGGGATCGCCGCTGATCAGCCTTGAATCGGGCAAGGTCGTCGGGTTGCACTTTGCCGGGGTGTTCGGCGTCAACAACAGCGCGGTCGGCGTCGACACGCTGAAGAAGCTGCTGGCTGGCAAGGTCTTCCCGGGGCACGAATCCGCCCAACCCGGAGAAACCATGGCGCCGCCGCCGTTCGGTGACGACGTGCATCCGCCCAGCTATTTCAAGGGCCGCAAGGGATTCGCGACAAAGTTTCTCGACGGCACAAGGATCGTCACGCCGTGGCCGGCGGTGTCGGCAGCGCTCGCCCCCGGGCTCGCCAAGCCATCGGACAAACCCAAGGAGCCCAACGAACTGCGCTACACGCATTTCGGCGTCAAATATTCTGCCGCCGAACGGCTGCCGCTGATCACCGCCGTCAACATCGACGGCCAGAAATCAGTGCGCATCAAGCGCGGCGGCGATCAATGGTTCGCCGATCAGCGCATCCCCGCCGAGGTCCAGTTGACCAAGAAGAATTTTGCCGATGCCGCCATTGATCGCGGCCATATGGTGCGGCGCGAAGACCCCAATTGGGGCACCGAACCAGTCGCCCGGGCCGCCAATTTCGATACCTTCCACTATGTCAACGCGGCGCCGCAGCATGCCCAGCTCAACCAGGGCAAGCTGCTCTGGCAGGGTCTTGAGAACTACATCCTCGACAACGCCCGCACCGGCGGCTTTCGCGCATCGGTGTTCACCGGACCCATATTGCGCCCCGGCGACCCGACCATCGATGGTGCGCGCGTGCCGCTCGAATATTGGAAGCTGGTGGCGACGCTCGATGAAAGCGAGACGAAGCTGCGCGCCACCGCCTATCTGCTGAGCCAGGGCCAGCTGATCAAGGAACTGCTGCTCAAGCGCAGCCGCACCGAGGGCATGGAAGGCGTGGTGCTGGGCGAATATCGCACCTTCCAGATCGCCATCGCTGACCTCGCCTCGGCCACCGGCTATGATTTCTCCGCCTATGTCGCCGCCGATCCGCTGTTCCGCCCACAGGAAGCGGTCGAGGTGTCGGACCCGGTCTATGTCTCGCTCACCAGCCTCGACGCGATACGCCTGTGATGTAGCGCGAACGCCCCATTGACGCAGGGCCGGCGCCGCGCCGACACTCTCCCCATCATCGGGGGAGAATGAAGATGCGGCATATCCTGGGCGGGCTGGCGTTGCTGCTGGCATCGGGCGCAGCGCTGGCGGCGGCGCCGGCCGATACGGTGCTGCTGCATGGCCGCATCATCACCGTCGATGGCGCCGACAGCGTCGCGCAGGCGCTGGCGATCAGCGGCGGCCGCATCACCATGGTCGGCAGCGATGCGGCGGTGCAGGCGCTGGTCGGGCCGAACACCCGCGTCATCGATCTGAAGGGCCGCGCCGCAACGCCTGGCCTGATCGACACCCACGCCCATATCCTGTCGACCGGTATCGGCGAGCTGTATGAGATCAAGCTCGCCGGCATCCCGTCGGTCAAGGCGATGGTCGCCGCGGTGGCGGAACGCGTGGCGCAGACGCCCAAGGGGCAATGGGTCGTCGGCAGCGGCTGGGACGAAGGCAAGTTTGCCGACGGCAAATACCCGACCGCCGCCGATCTCGATGCCGTCAGCCCCGACAATCCGGTCTGGCTGGAAAACACCACCGGCCATTATGGCGTTGCCAATTCGGCGGCGCTGCGCCTCGCCGGGATCACCGCCGCGACGCCGGCGCCGACCGCCGGCACCATCGAACGGCTGGCAGATGGTGGCGCGGCCGGCGTGCTCAAGGAAACCGCCGAGACTTTGGTCACCAGGCTGATCCCCGATTCCACCGCCGAACAGCGCCAGGCCGCGCTGCGCCACATGATCGACCGGCTCCACGCCGAAGGCATGACGGGGTTCAAGGACCCGTCGATCGGCCGCGACGACTGGGCGGCCTATCTGGCGCTCGCCCGCGCCGGCACGCTCGACATCAACGCCTGTGTGCTGTTTTCGGGCGGGCGGTCGCTGGCGACGGCAACGGCGGCGCTCGCCAACATCCGGGCGGCGAAAACCGAGCTTGCAACCGTTGCCGGCGCCTCGCTCGGCGTCTGCGGCGTCAAGCTGTTCATGGACGGCAGCGGCGCCGCGCCGACGGCGTGGATGTACCAGGACTGGAACAAGCACCGCAACGAGATCGCCACTGGCAATACCGGCTATCCCCAAATCGAACCGAATGAATTCAAGGCGATGGTCAAGATATTCGTCGATGCCGATATCTCCATCGGCACCCATGCCATCGGCGATCGCGCCATCGACTGGACGGTCGATACCTATGCCGAAGCGCTCAAGGCGCATCCGGTCAAGGATCTGCGGCTGACCATCATCCACGCCAACACACCGACCGACCACGCCATCGCCACCATGGCCGACCTGCAGCGCCGCTATGGCTCGGGCTATCCCGAAAGCCAGGCGGGCTTTGCCTGGTGGATCGGCGACATTTATGCCGCCAATCTGGGCGAAGCGCGCAGCCAGCGACTCAACCCCTTTGCCACCTATCTGAAAAAGGGCGTCATCTGGGGCGGCGGTTCCGACACCAGCGTCACCCCCTTCCCAGCCCGCTATGGCCTATGGGCATCGACGGCGCGCGCGACGACGCAAGGCAGTTGGGGGCCGGCGCCGTTCGGCACGGCAGAAAGCGTCGACATTCACGCCGCGCTGAAATCCTATACCGGCTGGGCGGCACCGCTGATCGGCGCCGGCGGCCGCACCGGCGTGCTCGCCCCCGGCATGGCCGCCGACATCGCCGTCTGGGACCGCGACCCCTATGCCGTGCCGACCGCCGCGATCAAGGACATGGCGTGCGACCTGACGCTGTTCCGCGGCAAGGTCGTCTATGAGCGAAAGCCGGCTGTAAAATAGTTGGTGCGCCCGGCTGGATTCGAGCTCCTCGCCGGCGGCGGCCGGCCAGCGAAGCCATCGCTGGTTCGCCGCGCTGCATGTTGTGTTGGTGCGCCCGGCTGGATTCGAACCAGCGGCCTCAGGATTAGAAGTCCCGCGCTCTATCCAGCTGAGCTACGGGCGCGTGTTGGTACATGATGTGTCAGCGGGTTTAATCTCGTTCCTAAACTTCTATTTTAATTGACATTTTATGCCGACTTGTTAGCTTTCGAAGCATGGTCGCCGTTCCACGAAATCTCAGTTTGTTTGGATGTGTTCCGCGCCGTGTGTAGAAAACGTGTACAAAAATTTGCTTCAAACCACTTCTTTTGAACGAGGCAACGACGATGCCGAAGATCGTTCTCACCGATGCTTGGTTGCGCTCAAACACGCGGCGACCACGCAACGACGTCCTTACGATGTCGGACCTCGTATCGCAAAACCTTACGGTCCAGATCGCCAGGTCCGGTCGCAGCAACTTCCTATGGCGCGGCCGCAGCGGAGGCAAGACGCAGACGATCAAGCTGGGGACTTATCCGGCCTATTCGCTCGCCGATGCCAGAGCCTGGGCGGATGCGATGACGGTTGCGCGCGACAAGGGAGAGCGGATCGAACCAAAATCGAAAGCTCCGGCGCAACCAGAGCCCGACGCTGCTTCTGATCGCCCAGCGGCAGGTACTGTTCTCGCGTGCTTCGAAGTCTACATGCGCTTTGACGGAAGCCGCGGCAAAGATGGCGGCCAGGAAAAGCGAAGCAAGTTCGAACGCCTCGTGCTGCCGGTCATCGGCGACCGCCCTATCGCTGATGTCACTGCAGACGACCTTGGCGCGCTCATCGCCGATTTCATGGAGAAGTACCCGAACGGCGGCGGTGCCAACCGACTGCACGCTGCCATCGCTCGAATGTGGCGGTGGCTGGCGTTTCACGCCATCGGGCGCCAGGCTTCGGGTTTGAAAACCAACGTCTATGCGGGGGCTTTCAAGCCAGCGACGGAAAAATCCCGAACGAGTTTCCTCGGCGATCAGACGATCCGCTACCTGTATCAAGCACTTGAACTTGAACCGGAAAACTGGCGCGCGTTCTACAAGCTTCTGCTGCTGACCGGCGCCCGACGATCCGAAATTAGTCAGCTACGAAAATCAAATGTACTGATCGAACGTGGCATCCCCTACATTCTGCTCCGATCGGAAGACGCCAAAAACGACCAATACCATGTCATCCCGTTGTCACCAGCGGCGGCAACCCAGCTGGAAATCGCCCGGCATTTATCTGGCACCTCGCCCTATTTCTTCCCTGCCGGCGGTGACGAGATGGCAGAGAACCCCATTTCGGGTTTCACGCATCGCCACAATCGCATTGTCGACAGCATGCAGGCAATCTCGCATGTCGAGAACAGTGGAGCCCTGCCCTATTGGACGCCGCACGATTTCCGCCGCACGATGCGCACATTCATGTCAAAGCTGAAGGTGCCAAAACACATTGCGGAAGCGATCATCAGCCACAGCGGCGGGAAATCGCGCCTGGATGCGACCTACGACTCGTATGAATATTTCGACGAAAAGACCGACGCGCTGACCAAATGGGGCGACTGGGTGGACACCATCACCATTGACCGTGAGCGCTATCTCCACCCGGTCATTGCATAGTCTCTCATGCCGGCGCGGCGCGAAGCTGCGCCCTGACGTCCATTCCATCCAGCAACGCCTGTGCCATCACATAGACGCCCTTGCCGGCGCTGGCGCGCTGCCACAGTTCGCCGATCATGCGCTTCTCCAAAGACGCCGCTAGCAATTGGTCGCCTTTGTATTCGACCACGAGCAGCCGCCCGTCCTTCAACTTCGCAACGAAATCGGGATAGGTCTTGCCTCCAGCTACCGGCAGCCAAAGCGTTCGAGTGCTGCGACAGGCGGCGGACTGTTTCGCCAAGCGTCCTCAACATTTTCAGATCCTTGGCTTCGATAACTCACACCCTTGCGCGATCAACCGCGTGCTGTTCGTCTGCTTTCAGGCGGAAAAGCGGCTCGGCAAGAGACGCCGTGTTGCGGTCATAGTGGGTTGGGCTGGAGAATGTCGGCTTCGCGCCCCATTTCGGCCATTCAGAATCTTACACGGGCAGCCGAAAAGCAGGATTCGCGCAGTATAATTTGGGCTGTCCGTAAGCCGATGGCCAACGGTCGTACCTTTCGCCGGCTCAAGCAAGAAAGACGAATTCCGTACCAACATATGGGCGGATGATCTTCCAAGGCATCACCCGCATCGCTTCCTCAATGAACGTTTCTCCCGTGCAGTGCATCGGCACGATGTATTGAGGCTCCATAGCCGCAAATGCGAGAACGGTCTGCCGCGCTTCGTCTGCCGTTCTGGGCCTGACGAGGTGAAACCCGCCGATGACCATGTGAACCTTGGCGATACCGCTTATCGCCTGGGCGCGCCTGACGGTGTTGAGGATACCGCGGTGGCTGCACGAACCGATCACCACCAGACCTCGGCCTTTCAGCGCATAGCAG
>JBBQKM010000019.1:0-16843 GCA_038326915.1 Sphingomonadales bacterium | reverse complement strand
GGTGGCGCTGAAGCCGCTCAGCCTCGACCAGTTTCGGATCGCGCTGGTCTATCTGGTGCCCATCACCGTTGCCCAGGTGGTGACGCTGGGCGCGCTTGGTCGACTGGCGGTGGCAACGGACGGCTGGCTCTGGCGCTATGGCGCGGCAAAGCTGGCGCTGGCGGCAGGCTTTCTGCTGCTGCTCGTCGTCGACTATGGCATCTTTTTCGTGACCGGCCGGCTGCCGACGGCGTTCGATCCGTTGACCACCGTCATCGCCATCCAGTTCGTGCCGCTGCTCGCCACTATTGCCGCCATCGGCACCTTCACCTGGGCACGAACCGGCAACGCCGTGTCCGGCGGCTTGCTGTGCGGACTGCTGGTGACCTGGTATGTCGTTGCAGGCACGGCCACACAGGTCGCCTGACGATACATGTTCATCGTCGACGATGTCGTCAGGTCATGGTGTTGACGGGGGCCCCATTCCCGGACCGCCCGGCTGGAGGTCATCCAGTCCTTGCCGGCCAGAGCGGGCAATGTGCCGTTGACTGTTTTGCCAGCGATATCGGCGACTAGCTGGCGACGCCTGCTTGATCCGCGAACACCGCGCGGTGACGGTGTTCGAACTCTGAATCAGGCCGCCGGTCGCCGGGCGTACCAGCCAAAGCCGGCGATGATCGCATAGCACAGCGCCGGAAGCGCCAGCGACAATGCCAGCGAGCCGGTGCCATCGGCGAGCATGCCGGTCAGCAGCGGGATAACGGCGCCGCCGCAAATTGCGACGTTGATGATCCCCGACCCGTCGGCGGCGCTGGCGCCGAGCTTTTCGCAGGCCAGCGAAAAGATCGTCGGGAACATGATCGCGTTCATCAGCCCGATCGCCAGCAGGCTGTAGCCGGCGATCGACCCGGTGCTGTTCGCCGACACGATGACCAGCGCGATCGCGCCACAGGCAACAGCGGCGAGCGCCAGCCCCGGGCTGACCTTGCGGAGCACGGCGGAGCCGATGAACCGGCCGACCATCGCGCCGCCCCAGTAGATCGCGATCAGCTTGCCGGCGGATTGCGCCGATACTCCCATCACGCTCGCCTGTGTCAGATAGCTGACGATCAACGAGCCGATGGAGACCTCCGCGCCGACATAAAGAAAGATGCACAGCGCGCCGAAGCCGAAGCGCGGCCGCCGGAGCAGCGACAGCCCGTCGAGGATGCTCGTCGCTTCGTGGCGTTCGCCCTGCAGGCGATTGCGGAACTGCCAGACCACGCCCGCCACGACCGCGAGCGCCGCCGCCAGCGCCAGATAGGCATGGGCGATCACCTGGCTTTCGGCCGAGCGATAGCTGTCAAGCGCGGCGCCCGACAGTTGATCGACGGCCACGGCGCTGGCGCCGCCGAGCAGCAGGATCGCGCCGATCGGCGGAAAGATCGTCGTGCCGAGCGAATTGAAGGCCTGGGCAAAGGTCAGCCGGCTGTGCGCCGTCGGCGCCGGACCGAGCAGCGAGATCAGCGGGTTGGCGACGACCTGCACGATCACGACGCCGCTGGCGAGGACGAACAGGGCAAACAGGAACAGCGGATATGTCGCCGTCTGGCTGGCCGGGATGAACAGCAGGCAGCCGACCATCATGGTCAGCAGCCCGGCGACGGCACCGCGCATATAGCCGATCTTCTTGACCAGCTGCGCGCCGGGGATGCCGATGACCGCATAGGCCGCAAAAAAGCAGAACTGCACCAGCATCGCTTCGGTATAGCTGAGCGTGAACAGCCCCTTGAGCTTGGGAATGATCACGTCGTTCAGCGAGGTGATGCCGCCGAAAATGAAAAACAGCGCGAAAACGAAGGTCTGCAGGCCAGGCGCGTTGACGGCCTCGCCCCCACCCGCTGTGCCGCCCGCCGTCCCGCCCGCCGCTGCCCCCGGTGCAAGTGCCATGGCCGTTCCCCTGCTGCGCTGTGGTTAAGGTTTGGCCGGGCAGGGCATGGTCATGCCCACCGCCTCGGCCCGCGCGTTGCGCAACGTCATCGCAAAGCCTGCCGGCGCGGCGATCCGCAGCGGCGACCCGACCTTTGCCAGATCGGCCCCCGCATCGCGGAAACAACGCAGCGGGATGCGCGTCTGGATGACGGACCCCGGTGCGGCCGCGCGAACGATGGCCGCGAGGTCAATGGTGCCGCCGCCGAAACTGACGAGCACCGGACCTCGAACCGCGCGGTCGATGCGCCAATCCAGCAGCAGCACAAAACTTTCGTCAAGCTGGCGCATCAGGTTGACGGGCGGGCCATCGATGGCAAAGGCACCAGCGGCATTCCAGGTGAATTGCCGGGCATCTTCCTGCGCCGACAGGTCGACCGAGCGGGCGACCACGGCGCTGTCGAGCCCGAGCCGCCACGGCGGCGGAATCTTGCCGCGTACCAGATACTCGGCCTCGCTTGTCGGCGGTGCCAGCGCGACGCGCGGATCCTCGTTGGCAACGACAGCGGCGGCCGGATGGGCATAATCGAGCCCGAAGCCGACCGGGAACAGCGGCTTTTGCAGAGGCGAGCGGGCATCATCGGGCCAGGCAAACGGCAGGCGCCCGGCGAAATCGCGCGGCGGCCGGCCATCGGCAGCAGCGACGATCACATCGGCGATGCCCGCCGCCTGGCTGCCGGGCAACCAGGCCGCGACGAAACCATCCGACACATTTATCAGCGTGCCGGCAAACATCGGCCGGCCCGACAGGAAAATCGTCACGACGCGCACGCCCTCCGCCTTCATCCGGGCGATCACGGCCGCGTCCTCGCTGCTGGTTCGAAATGCCAGTTCCGGCACATCGCCCTGGAATTCGGCATAAGGGCGTTCGCCCAGCACGATCACCGCCACATCGGGCTTTTTGGCAAAGCGGCCATCGGGCGACACGCCGGCCTCGCCACCGGCAGCGGTGACCGCCGCGGCGATCGCCCGGCCGATGGTCTGGCCGTTGGGGAAATCGGCGGCGCTGGTATCGGTGCCCTGCCAGGTGATCGTCCAGCCGCCGGCCTGCATCGCCATGTCGTCGGCGCCCGATCCGGCGATCAGCACGCGCGCGCCGGGTTTGATCGGCAACACGCCGCCAGCATTTTTCAGCAGCACCAGCGAGCGTCCCACCGCCTCGCGCGCCACCGCGAGGTGCGCCGGGGCGCCCACGGCCGCGACGTCGCCGCGCAACACCGGGGTTTTGTCGAGCAGGCCGAGCCGCAGCTTGACGCGCAGGATGCGGCGCACCGCATCGTCGATCCGCGCCGCCGGAATGATGCCGGCGCGCGCCTCGCGCAGGGTGTTGGCGTACAGGTCTTTCCAGCTGTCGGGGGCCATGTACAGGTCGAGCCCGGCATTGATCGCCGCCGGGCAATCGGTGACGGTGCAGCCGGGAATCTGGCCATGGCCATTCCAGTCCCCGACGACCAGCCCGGCAAAGCCCATCCGGCCCTTCAGCACATCGGTCAGCAGCGACCGGTTGCCGTGGTGCTTGGCGCCGTTCCATGTCGAAAAACTCGCCATCACGGTCAACGCCCCGGCGTCGATCGCGGCGGGATAGCCCTGGGCGTGGCGGGCGACCAGCTCGGCCTCGTCGATGCGGGCATCGCTGTCCCGATGGTGCGAGCACGCCGCGGCAAGGATGTGCGGCTGGTTCTGGCCGACGATAACTACGCCATGCAGACGCCGGCCGATCCGGCGCTGGTCAAGCTGATTGCCACTGCACGCGGGGCCTGGTCAGCGATGCTGGCAGCAGGCGATACCGTGCTGGACGAGGTTGCCAATTCCCAAGGCTATTCGCCTGACTACTTCACGCACCTGCTCAGGCTCGCGACCTTGGCACCTTGCATCATGCAATCCATTTTGGAAGGGCGGCAACCGATAGCAGTCACGCGGAAACAGCTGGCGACGACGAAGAATATTCCACTCGCCTGGGACGCGCAGCGGGTTGCGCTCGGGTTCTAGAATCGCCTTGGCGCTCCCAGGCGGGCGCGCGCCGCGCCACAACCATCGCATCAAAGGTGCATCGCATCTGCAGACTCGGTTTTGCGGCCGTTGAGAAATGTGCTGATTTGGCAGCCCTCGCCGGCACCGAAATCGCCTCTCGCCGTAGGCTGCGGTGCACGTACCCAGCACAACCCTCCGACATTACCCACGAACCCCGGGCAGCCCGTTTGGACTGCCCGGATTGCTGGTCACAATGAAATGAGTGGTGCACCCAGAGCGATTCGAACGCCCGACCCTCAGATTCGTAGTCTGATGCTCTATCCAGCTGAGCTATGGGTGCATTGAGCGGCGGCTATTAGGCGAGGCGGAGGCGCTTGGCAACTGCTTGCGTGGGGTCTCGGTGCGGGATAGCAGCCTTGGCATGCGTTTTTTCCTAGGTCTGCTGTTCGTCGCCCTTGCCGGCTGTTCCGGGATGAACGCCGGCAAATGGCCATCGCTGGCACCGCGACCCGGTGAAGTATCGCCGATGGTGCCGCGCACGCCGCTGGGCGGCTGCCCCGGCTGTGGCCAGGATGTGTTCAACGAGCCGGCGCCCGTGCCGGTGGTGCTGCCGCCGGCCCCCGCCGATGCGCCGGCGCGACTCGATGCGGTTGAAAAGGCGATCGAGGCCGTTGCCGCGAAACTGCCGGCGCAGCGCCGCGCCACCGAAGCGGCGATCGCCCGCGCTGCCGGCAAGCCCACCGATTCGAATGCCGCCAGCGATGCCGAGGTCGAACGCAGCCGGCTCGAATCGCTGTACCTGCCACTCAACGTCCAATCCCGCGAACTCGACGTCATCGATGACGATCTGACCGGCAAGGCCGGCGCCGAGGCGCTGGTGACGCGGGCGCAGGCGCTGCGCGCGCGTCTAGCGCAATTGCAGGGCGACCGGCTTTAGAACGTCCCCGGCAGGTCGCGCTGCGCCGTCGTCGGTGCCGCCGGGAGCAGCAGGCGTCGCTTGCCGGTGTCGCCCAGCGCCTGCGCCTTGGCATCGGTGCTGATCGGCGTGCAGCTGCGCCCGGCGAGCGCATCGATGGCGACGCGCGTCGATGGTTCGGCCGGATCGCCCATCGTCAGAGCGAGGCCGTCATCGGCCCGGCAGGTGGCGCCGGCGGTGCTCGCCAGCCCGTTGTAATATTCGCCCTGGCGGTCGGCGTTCTGCAGCGACAGCGCGACGACACGCAGCCGGTCGTCGCATTCCTTGCGATCGAGCGCGATCTGGCCGACCGGTTTGCCGAAGGTATTGGCGCCGACAAGGATCGAATTCGCCCGGAGGTACGGCGTGAAGGCGTTGATGACGAGCTCGCTCGCCGATGCCGTGCTGTCGGTGGCGATGAAGGCTATGCGCAGCGGCGATACGGCTTCGGCCTGGCTGCGGAAATTGCGCGTCTGGTTGTTGCCGGATTTCGACGTGCGATAGGTCGTGTAATTGACCACATCGGAGGCAAAGCGGTTGCCGCCGAGCAGATCGGCCATGACCTGCGACGGCGAAATCAGCCCGCCGCCATTGTAGCGCAGATCAACGATGACGCGGTTGATGCCCTGGCTGCGGAAGGTGGCAAAGGCGCTGCGCAGCTGGGCCTCGCTGGTGTCGATGAAGGTGCGCAGGTTGACATAGCCGATGCGCTGGCCGTCGGCGGTGATGACCCGGGTCCCGAACCGCGGCGACACCGGCTGGATATCGAAACTCGCCTTGGTGAGCGTCACCGTGCGCAACACGCCGCCGACGTCGCGCACCTGCAGCGCGCGGATGACCCCCGCGGTGGTGGGGCCAAAGGCATCGGTGAGGGCGCTGCCGCCGCTGGCAATCAGCGCGCTGACCGGCTGCAGCGTGTCGGCGCTGGTGCCGATGGCGATGATTTCGGCGCTGCGATCGATGCCGGCGGCGAGCGCCGGCGCGCCTTCATAGGCGTCGGCGATGAACACCCGGCGCGCCACGGTGTCGGTTTGCAGGCGGATGCCGAAGGCGGCCGTGGCGCCGGTGTCATAATAGGCGTCTTCCTCGGCGATCGAGGTCAGATAGGTGAAAAACCGATCCTTGCCCTGCGCCCGCGCGGTGGCGGTCAGCGCGTCAATATAATCCGAAACATTGGCATAGGGCGTCGGATCGAGCGTCGCCGGCAGCGTTTCGGGGAACAGATACCATTCGCGCAGCTGCGTCGCCGCCCAATCCTGGCGCGACCGCAGCGAGCAGGTGGCGCCGGGGGTCGGAGTCGGGGTCGGCGACGGGGTCGGGGTGATGCTGCCGCCGATCGGGCCGTTGGCGCCGGTGCCATTGTTGCTGCCGCCGCAGCTGGCAAGCAGCAGCGCCAGCACCAGCGGGGCAGCAATCGCACGGCGCCGCGGCGCCGGTTTCAACGCGGGCATTCGAAATCCTTGGGTGTTTGCCTGTCGCCTTCATCCGATGTTTGCGACACCCCGGCAATGGAAAAAGCCCGAATTGTCGATGGTTTACGATGAAGCGTTGCGCGAGTTAATCCTCGCTGCCACCGCTCAGCTTTAGTGATCGCCGCCGCTCAGCGGCAGCGGCATTTCGCGCGGCGGTTCGCGTTCGAGCAGGCCCGCCGCCTTCAGATCGGCAAGGCCGGGCAGGTCGCGGCGCGACGTGAGGTTGAAATGCGCCAGGAACGCCGGCGTCGTTGCATATTGCAGCGGCCGGCCCGGGGTTTCGCGGCGGCCGGCGGGGCGTATCCAGCCCGCCTCCAGCAGCACGTCGATGGTGCCGCCCGATACCGCGACGCCGCGGACTTCCTCGATCTCCGGGCGCGTCACCGGCTCGTGATAGGCGATGACGGCGAGCGTTTCGGTGGCGGCGCGGCTCAACTTGCGCACCGCCTCGCGCGCCGGGCGCAAGTGATGGGCGAGATCGGGCGCGGTCTGGAACTGCCAGCGGCCACCGCGTTCGACAAGGTTGATCCCCCGCGGGGCATAGCTTTCGGCGAGCGCGCGCAGCAGTTCGGGCAGGTCGCTGGCGGTGCCGACATGACGGGCGATGTCGGCGAGCGTCAGCGGCGCTTCGGCGGCAAAGATGATTGCTTCGAGCGCACGCAGGATTTCCGGGTCGTTCATGTCCGCGCCCGCACGAGAATGGGCGCAAAGGCCGCACCTTGCGACAGGCTGGTGCGCCCCTGCCGCGTCAGTTCGAGCACCGCGGCAAAGCTGCTGGCGAGCACCGAGCGCGCATAAGGTTCGTCGGCAAGGTCGCGCGGCAGGAAGCGCGACAATTCGGTCCAGTCGATGCTGGTGCCAAGCAGGCGTTCGAGCCGTTCGATGGCTTCATCGAGCGCCATCACCGGGCGGCGGCGGACGACATGGGTGCTGGCGCTGGCGCGTGCCTTGATGGCGCCATAGACCTGCAGCAGTTCGAACAGGCTGACATCGTAGCGCGCGACGGTTTCGAGCCGCAGTCCCTCGGGTTCGGCGCGGGTGAAGGTGTCCCAGCCCTGTTGCGGGCGGGAGAGCAGCCGGGCGCCCGCGGCGCGCATGGCATCGAGGCGCTGCAGCTGGAACTGGAGTTTAAGCGCCATGTCGTGCGGATCGGGCTCGGCTTCGGGGTCGGGCGGCAGCAGCAGCGCCGATTTGAGATAGGTCAGCCACGCCGCCATGACGAGATAATCGGCAGCAAGTTCGAGGCTGAGCGCACGCGCATCGCGGATGAAGGCGAGATACTGGTCGACAAGCGCCAGGATCGAGATCTGCGCGAGGTCGACCTTCTGCGCGCGCGCGAGCTGGAGCAGCAGATCGAGCGGGCCTTCCCAGCTGCCGAGTTGCAGCACCAGCGTTTCCGGCGCGGCGCGCGGCGGCGTGTCGAAGGGGTCGTCTATCACGACTCCCTCCCCGCAAGGGGGAGGGAGGTTATCCCAGCGCCAGCAGTTCATCGCGCGCATCGGCCCATTGCTGCACCGGCGTGGTGTCGCCCGCCCCTGCCCATGCCATCGCGGCATCGAGACGGGCGCTGGCCGCCGCGGTGATGGCCGGCACGGCGTCGCAGATCGATCGCATTTCGCCGAAATCCCCCGAACAATGCAGGGCAATGTCGCACCCGGCGTCGAGGCTGGCGAGCGCGCGGGCGCCGAAATCGGCCAGTGCATTGCTGCCCGGCGCGTGGCCGCCCGACGCCGGGTTGCCGAGTGCGTGCATGCCAAGATCGTCGGACATCAGCAGGCCCTGGAAGCCGATGTTGCCGCGGATGAAATCAATCACCACCGGCGACAGCGTGGCGCAGCGCTGCGCATCGAGCGCGGTATAGGTGACGTGCGCGGTCATCGCCATCGGCGACATGGCGGCAAGGGTGCGGAACGGTTCGAAATCGCGCTCCAGATCGGCCAGTGATGCGGTGACGACCGGCAGTTCGAGATGGCTGTCAGCCATGGCGCGGCCATGGCCGGGGATATGCTTGACGACGCCGCAGACTCCGCCGGCCTTCAGCCCGTCGAGAGTCGCGCGGCCCAGTGCCGAAACGCGCATCGGTTCATGGCCAAAGGCACGGTCGCCGATGATGTCATGGCCATCGGGATCGCGGACATCGAGCAGCGGCAGGCAGTCGACGGTCAGCCCGAGGTCGCGCAGCAGCGCCGCCAGCGCCAGCGCGTTGAGCCGCGCCGCCTCGATCGCGGTCACCGGGGCGGTGTCGTAAAGCCTGTCGAACGCCTCCCCGGTGGGAAATTCGGGCCAGTGCGGTGGCCGCAGCCGGGCGACGCGCCCGCCTTCCTGGTCGATCAGGATCGGCAGGCGGCGGCCGGCAAGGTCGGTCAGCGCCGCAGTCAGCGCGCGCACCTGCTCGGGCGTGTCGATATTGCGCTTGAACAGGATATAGCCGGCAGGGTTGGCGGCGCGAAACAGCGCGGCTTCATCGGCGGTGATAGCGAGGCCCGAAAGGCCGAGGAAGGTCGGTTGCATCGTCATTCCACCACTGAACAGGGCTGGCCGGCGCTTTTCAGCGCGCTGCACAGCGCGGCAACATCGCCGCCGCTGGCGCGCAGGCGGTAAAGCGTCTGGCCGTTGCTCTCGATACGGATCACACGCTTCCCGAAACCCGCCATGCCGGGGCGCCCGGCGAGCGCCGCCCAGGCGGCATCGGCCTTTTCCGGGCTGGAAAAGGCGCCGAGCTGGACAGTCGAAGCCTTTTTCGGCGGTGTTTCGGCGATTTTCGGCGGGGCCGGCGCGGGTTTCGGCGGCGCAATCGTCACCGCTGGCGCCGGTTTCGGTGCCGCTAGAGCCGGACCTGCAGCGGGTTTCAATGCGCTTGGCGGCAGCAGAGTGGTGGTCTTTGGGGGCTGCGGCGTGGGTGCCGGTGGCAAAAGCGGCTTCGGTGCGGCGGGTTTCGGCGCGAGTCCGGCGCCGGCCGGCGGGATTTCGGCGGTAATCGTCGGCACAAGGTCGCGCGGCGGGCCCGGCGGTGGCTCGGTGCCGGGACGCGGCAGCACCGCTTCGGGCATTGCCGACTGGTCGATCGTGCTGGCGGCATCGATGCCTTCGCCGGCGGCATAGATGGTCTGGTCCTGGCCTTCGACCTGCAGCCCCTTGGGGTCGAGCGGCGGCACCTTGTAGGGCCCGGGCTCGGCGGCGATCAGCGGCGCCTGTTCGGCCTCCATATAGCCTTGCGTCGACCCGCCGCTCTTTTTCGACATCAGCATGACGAGGCCGACAGCGGCAACGGCGGCCAGCGTCAGCAGGATCGCCAGCGTCCAGAAGAACGAGCGCTTGCTGACGCGGGTTTCGGCGCGCGGGCTCGCCTCCGCCAGCCAGGGCGCGTCGTCGTCGAGGTCGCGGCGCGCCATCCTAGTGCAGCTCGTTGGCGGCTTCGACGCCCATCACCGCAAGGCCGTTGCGGATGACCTGACCGACGCCGTTCGCCAACGCCAGCCGCGCCGCAGTCAACACCGGATTGTCGGCGATGACGAAACGCCGCGCCGCATCGTCGTTGCCCATGTTCCACTGGGTGTGGAAGGCGGCGGCTAGATCGCCGAGGTAGAAGGCCACACGATGCGGTTCGCGCGCCTCGGCGGCCTGTTCGACGATGCGCGGCCATTGCGCGGCGACCTTGACCAGCGCCAGATCGGCATCGTCGAGCAGGGCCAGGTCGGCGGGCGGCAGCACCATCCCGGCCTCGGCGGCCTTGCGGCCGACCGACGCGATGCGGGCATGGGCATATTGTACATAGAAGACCGGGTTCTCGCGCGACTGTTCGACGACCTTGGCGAAATCGAAATCGAGCTGCGAATCGCTGCGCTTGGTCAGCATGATGAAGCGCACGACATCCTTGCCGACCTCGTCGACAACTTCGGCGAGCGTGACAAAATTGCCCGACCGCTTCGACATCTTCACTGGCTCGCCGTTGCGCAGCAGCTTGACCATCTGGACGATCTTGATGTCGAGCGGCACCTTGCCATCACTGAGCGCCTTTACCGCCGCGTTCATGCGCTTGACATAGCCGCCATGGTCGGCGCCGAACATGTCGACCAGCGCCGAAAACCCGCGCTCCAGCTTGTCCCAGTGATAGGCGACATCGCCGGCGAAATAGGTCCAGCTGCCGTCGGATTTCTTCATCGCGCGGTCGCTGTCGTCGCCGAACTGGCTCGATTTGAACAGCGTCTGCGGCCGCGGCTCCCAATCGTCAGCAGCCTCCCCTTTCGGCGCTTCAAGCACGCCTTCGTAAATCAGCCCCTTGGCCTCCAGCGTTTCCAGCGCCTCCTGGACGCGGTTGCCCAATGATGCTTCGGAAAAGAACACATCCTGCCGGATGCCGAGCAGCATCAGGTCGGCGCGGATGCGGACCATCATCTGCGCGACGCTTTCCTTCCTGAACAGCGCCAGCCAATCAGCCTCGGGCGCGCTGACGAACCGGTCGCCGAACTGGCTGGCGAGCGCCTGGCCGACCGGCACCAGATAGTCGCCGGGGTAGAAGCCTTCGGGAATTTCGACCGTCTCGCCCAGCGCCTCGCGGTAGCGCAGGTGCACCGATCGGGCGAGCGTATCGACCTGGCCGCCGGCGTCGTTGATGTAATATTCGCGCGTCACGCCGAAACCCGCATAGCCGAGCAGGCTGGCGAGCGCATCGCCGACCACCGCGCCGCGGCAATGCCCCATGTGCATCGGGCCGGTCGGGTTGGCCGAGACATATTCGACGTTGACGCGTTGGTTGGCGCCCATCGCCGAGCGGCCGTAATCGCTGCCTTCGGCGAGGATGTGCTGCAGTTCGGCGCGCCAGACATCGGGGCGCAGCGTCAGGTTGATGAAGCCCGGCCCCGCGACCTCGGCGGCTTCGATCTCGGGCACGCGCGCCAGCTTGAGCGCGAGCAGCGTGGCGATGTCGCGCGGCTTCATCCCCGCGGGCTTGGCGAGCACCATCGCGGCATTGGTGGCGAGGTCGCCATGCGTCGGATCGCGCGGCGGTTCTACGGTGACGGCGCGGGTGTCGAGGCCGGCCGGCAGGTCGCCATCGGCCATCAGCGTGGCAAGGGCGGTGGCAACATGGGCGGCAAAGCGCGGGTAGAGGTTCAATTTCGGGTCCGGACTGGCAAGCGCAAAGCCTCTCCTACCGCCCGCCCGCCCGCGCTGCAACGCGATGCTTGCGCGCGAACAGCAGCTGTCACCCCGGCGCAGGCCGGGGCCCATGAACCACAGGGCGTCGGCACAACAGGTCCATCCGCGGGCGGGGCCGGTGGGCCATGGGTCCCGGCCTGCGCCGGGATGACAGAACGGCGGCAACGAATGGTGCCCAGGCTCGTTTCGCCATCCGAGGGCCAGCGCCCGCCTGCCGGAGCCGCCATTTGTTCGAATTCCAATCCTATCACCTGTTGCTGGTCGCCATCGGGATGGCGACGATCCTTGCCTATTGGCTGCCGCGCTTTGTTTCCGGGCGCGAGCCGGCGGCGTCGGCGCTGCTGATCGGGCTGGGCTGGGCTGCGTTCGCGTTGGTGCCGGGGATGCCGCCGGCGATCGATCCGATCGCGGCGCCGCAGCTTTGGGAACGGATCAGCGAAATCTGTGTCATCGTCGGGCTGTTCGGCGTCGGCTTGCGCATCGACAAGCCGCGACGCTGGAAATTGTGGCGGCCGACGATGCGCCTGCTCGCCATCGGCATGCCGGCGACGATCGCCGCGGTGGCGCTGCTCGGCTGGGCCATCGGCGGCATGACGCTGGCCGGCGCGCTGCTGCTCGGCGCCGTGCTGGCGCCGACCGACCCGGTGCTCGCCACCGATGTCCAGGTCGGGCCGCCATTGGAGGGCGGTGAGCATCCGGTGCGCTTCACGCTGACGACCGAGGCCGGGCTCAACGACGGGCTGGCGTTTCCGTTCGTCTATCTGGCGCTGGCGATCGCCGCAGCAGGCGGGCTGACCGGCCCGGTGCTGACCGAATGGCTGTGGCGCGATGTCGGCTATCGCATCGTCGTCGGCGCGGCGGGCGGCATCGGCGTCGGCTGGCTACTCGGCCGGGTGCTATTCGTGGTGCCGCGCGAAAATGCCCTCGCCAAGACCGAAAGCGGCGTCATCGCGCTGGCCGGCGTGCTGGCCGCCTATGGCCTGACCGAACTCGCCGAAGGCTATGGCTTCATCGCGGCGTTTCTGGCCGGCATCACGCTGCGCCAGACCGAGGCGGCGCATGAATTCCACACCCGCCTGCACAATTTTTCCGACAGCATCGAACATGCGCTGACGGCGCTGCTGCTGGTCGGGCTGGGCGCCGCTCTGCCGGCCCTGTTGCCGGCGCTGACTCTTTGTGGCGCGGGCATAGGCCTGGCGCTGATCTTCGTCGTGCGGCCGCTGGTCGGCTGGCTGGCGCTGGGCCGGGTGATGCCGCGATCACGCGAGCGCGCGGTGGTCGCCTTCTACGGCGTGCGCGGCGTCGGCTCGATCTATTACCTCGCCTATGCCGCCAACCATGTCGCGCTGGTCAACATCGCGCAGCTGTGGGCGATCGTTGCCTTTACCG
The DNA here is from genome assembly GCA_038326915.1 of Sphingomonadales bacterium. Taxonomy (GTDB): domain Bacteria; phylum Pseudomonadota; class Alphaproteobacteria; order Sphingomonadales; family Sphingomonadaceae; genus Sandarakinorhabdus. The sequence continues at coordinate 3,952 of JBBQKM010000019.1, read as the reverse complement.
TGCTGTTATCGACGATCGTCCACGGCTTTACCGCGGGGCTGGCGCTGGAAAAGGCGACGGGGGAGACTTCGGCGGGGGAAAAGGTCGAGGCCTAGACTACAGTCTGTTCGATCGCGCCGAAGATCGAATGGTGTTTCGCGTCGAACATTTCGATGCGCACGACATCGCCGGGCTGCAGGAACGGCGTCACCGGCTTGCCCTTGTCGATCGTCTCGATCATGCGGACTTCCGCGATGCAGCTGTAGCCGCGGCCGCCCGCCGCCCCCGGCTTGCCGGGGCCGCCATCGGCGTCGCGGTTCGACACGGTGCCCGATCCGATGATGCTGCCGGCGACCAGATTGCGCGTTTTCGCCAGATGCGCGACCAGCGTGCCGAAATCGAAGGTCATGTCCTCACCCGCATCGGCGCGGCCAAAGGGCTGCCCGTTGAGATCGACATTCAGCACGCCGTGCAGCTTACCGTCGGCCCAGGCGTTCCCCAGCGCATCGGGGGTGACGAACACCGGCGACAGCGCGGACGCCGGCTTCGACTGGACAAAGCCAAACCCCTTGGCGAGTTCCTGCGGGATCAGCCCGCGCAGCGAGACATCGTTGACAAGGCCGACGAGCCGGATCGCGGCGATCGCCTGTTCGCGCGTCGCGCCCTGCGGCACATCGCCGGTGACGACGACGACTTCGGCCTCCAGATCAAGGCCCCAATGATCGTCGGTGAACGGGATCGGATCGCGGGGACTGAGGAACTGGTCGCTGCCGCCCTGGTACATCAGCGGATCGGTCCAGAAGCTCGCCGGCAGCTCGGCGCCGCGCGCCTTTCGCACCAGCTCGACATGGTTCACATAGGCGCTGCCATCGGCCCATTGATAGGCACGCGGCAGCGGCGCGGCGGCGTCGCGTTCGTGAAAACGGCTGTGCGGCACGGCATCATGCGCCAGGCTGTCGGCGACGCCGCGCAACACCGGCTCGGCATGCGCCCAATCGTCGAGCGCCGCCTGCAGCGTCGAAAACATCGGCGGCGGCGCGGCGCACCAGGCGAGATCGTCCGAAACGACGACGAGACGGCCGTCACGGCCATGTTTGAGCGAGGCTAATTTCATCGGGGTATCGTGGCCTTGTCGGTGCGGCGGTGCAAGTGCCGGGGCCCTGCTGTTTGCGGCAGGGGGCGATCAGGCCGCCAGGTCTTCCTCGCTGATCGCATAGAGTGATGCTGCGCCGCGCGTCACCGGGCCGGACAGGGCGCCGACCTGGGGCAGCAGCTGTTCGGCAAAGAAGCGCGCGGTCGCGATCTTGGCGTTGAGAAAGGCCGGGTCGCCGGCACCGGCGGCAAGGCGCTGCTGCGCCGCAAGCGCCTGCCGCGCCAGCAGCCAGCCGCCGAGCGTCAACCCCATCATGCGCAGATAGGGCGTCGCGCCGGCGGCGACATCATCGGGGTTGTTGGCGCCGGCGAGCCAGAGTGTTGCGGCCTTGGTCGCGGCCAGCGCGTCCTCCAGCCAGGGCGCGAGGCCGGCGAGTTCGGCGCTGGCGGTGAGGTCATGGAGCGTATCCTGCACCTGCGCGAACACCTCCTGCCAATGCGCGCCGCCATCCATGCCCAGCTTGCGACCGACGAGATCGAGGGCCTGGATGCCGTTGGTGCCTTCGTAGATCGGCGCGATGCGGGCGTCGCGGAGGAACTGGGCGGCGCCGGTCTCCTCGACATAGCCCATGCCGCCGAAGACCTGCAGCGCCAGGCTGGCGACTTCGACGCCGACATCGGTCGCCCAGCCCTTGGAAATCGGCGTCAGCAAATCGGCGAGGCCGGCCCCCGCGGCGTCACCGGCGTGGGCGCGGTCGACGGCAGCGGCGTTCAGATAGACCAGCGCGCGGGTCGCCTCGGTCAGCGCGCGGCAGGTCATCAGCGTGCGGCGGACATCGGCGTGTTCGATGATGCGCACCGGATCGCGCGCGCCGCCGAACTTGGCCGATTGCACCCGCTGCCGGGCATAGGCGAGCGCGTGCTGGGTGGCGGCTTCGGCGATGGCGACGCCCTGCAGGCCGACCTGGACGCGGGCGTTGTTCATCATCGTGAACATGGCGCGCATGCCGGCGCCCTCCGCGCCGACGAGATAGCCGATGCAGGCGTCATTGTCGCCGAAACTCATTGTGCAGGTCGGCGAGGCATGGATGCCGAGCTTGTGTTCGACGCCAACGCATTTCAGGTCGTTACGCGTGCCGTCGGGCAGGAATTTCGGGCAGAGGAACAGCGAAATCCCCTTCGTCCCCGGCGGCGCATCGGGCAGGCGCGCAAGGACGAGGTGGACGATGTTGCCGGCCACATCATGCTCGCCCCAGGTGATGTAGATCTTGGTGCCCTTGATGCGATAGCTGCCGTCACCCACCGGCTCCGCACGCGATTTCAATGCGCCGACATCGCTTCCCGCCGCCGGCTCGGTCAGGTTCATCGTGCCGGTCCATTCGCCGCTGACCAGTTTCGACAGATAGCGTTCCTGCAATTCGGGGCTGGCATGGGCGGCAAGCGCCTCGATGGCGCCCTGGCTGAGCATCATGCACAAGGCGAACGCCATGTTGGCGCTGGTCAATTGTTCCTGCACCGCGACGGCGACGGCAAAGGGCAGCCCCTGGCCGCCATGCGCCTCGGCGACGCCCAATCCGGCCCAGCCGCCTTCGATGTAGAGCGCATAGGCCTCGGCAAAGCCCGGCGGCAGGGTGACGACGCCATCGGCGAGTTTCGCATGGGTGCGATCGCCGACGCTGTTGAGCGGCGCAAAGACGTTGGCAGCGAGTTTTCCCGATTCCGACAGGATGGCATCGACCATGTCGGGGGTCGCATTGGCATAGGCCGGCAGCGCCGCGAGGCCGGGCAGATCGGCGATGACATCGAGGACGAAACGCTGTTCGGCAGTGGGCGCGGCATAGGGCATGGCTTGGGCCTTGGGATAGACGGACAACCCGCTATAGACGGGCGCCATGACCGACAAAAGCCGCATCATTGCCGCTGATCCGGCCGGCATCGCCGCGGCGGTGGCGCTGCTCAATGCCGGCGGGATCGTCGCGGCGCCGACCGAGACGGTGTATGGCCTGGCAGCGCGCGCGGCCGATGGCGCCGCGGTGGCGAAAATCTATGCGGCGAAAGGCCGGCCAAGCTTCAACCCGCTGATCGTCCATGTCTCGGGCGTCGCGCAGGCGGCGGAACTGGTCGTGATCGATGCGGTCGCGGCGGCACTGATGGCCAAGTTCTGGCCAGGCGCGCTGACGCTGGTGCTGCCGCTGAAGCCCGGAGCGGCGGTCGCCGGGCTGGTGACGGCAGGGCTGGCGACGCTGGCGGTGCGCTGCCCGGCGCATCCGGTGATGCAGGCGCTGATCGCCGGCGCCGGCCCGCTGGCGGCACCATCGGCGAACGCGAGCGGGCGGATTTCGTCGACGACGGCGGCGCATGTCGCGGCGTCATTGGGCGACCGGGTGCCGCTGGTACTCGATGGCGGGGCGTGCGCGGCGGGGGTGGAATCGACGATTGTCGCGGTTACGGACGGGGTGGTGACGTTGCTGCGGCCGGGCGCGGTGGCCGCGGAGGCCCTCCACCTGCCGCTGCCCGCCGCGCCGGCGGGTGGCCGAATTGTCGCCCCCGGCATGATGGCATCGCATTATGCGCCGTTGCAGCCCGTGCGGCTGGACGCCGTTACCGCCAGCCGGCATGAATTCCACATCGGTTTCGGCGCCGTCGCGGGCGATGCCAGCCTGTCGCCGGCCGGCGATCTGGCGGAGGCCGCGGCCCGCCTGTTCGACGTGCTGCACAGCGCCGAAGCCAGCGGCCGTGCCGGCATTGCTGTCGCGCCGGTGCCGCACCACGGGCTGGGGGCAGCGATCAACGATCGGCTGAACCGCGCCGCAGCGCCGAAAGATCTTGCGAACGGTTCGCAATAGCATAAACTCTCCGGCCTTGGCGCGGGAGATCGAAC
>JBBQKM010000018.1:0-17114 GCA_038326915.1 Sphingomonadales bacterium | reverse complement strand
GTGAAGCCGCCGGTCGCCAAAGCGCCCGTGGCACCGTCCGCGATTGCCAAGCCGGTCGTCGCCAAGGCCCCCGTTGCCACGGTGCCTGCCCCCGCCGCTCCGGCGGCCAGCCCGGTTGCGATCAAGCCGGCAGCACCGGTTGTCACGCCGCCGGTCGTTGCGCCTGCGGTTGTGGCAGCAAAACCGGTCACGGCTCCGGCCCCTGCCGCAACCATTATCGCAGCAACCATCGCCGCGACCCCAATCACCCCGCCGACCCCCGCCGCTCCGGCCGTCGCCCCTGTGGCGTCGCGTCCGGCGCTTTCGATCATCACCACGCCGTTCAACCTGAAGGATAATCCCATGGCCACTGCCTTTGAAAACACCCAGGACACCGTCAAGAACACCGTCAGCCAGATCAACAAGTCGGCTGAAGAAGCGATGACCACCGGCAAGGCCGCGATGGAACAGATCACCGCCAAGTCGAAGGAAGCTGTCGAGCAGAGCATGAAGTCGCTCGACGAAATCACCGACATGGCGCGCGGCAATGTCGAAGCGCTGCTGGCCTCGGCCCGCGCCGCCACCGCCGGCATCGAGCAGATCGCTACCCACATCTCGGAAGTGTCGAAGAAGAGCTTTGAAGAAGCTTCGGTCGCCATGAAGGCGATGACCTCGGCCAAGACGCCCAACGAGCTGATGCAGCTGCAGAGCGACTATGCCAAGGGCCAGTTCGACCATGCCGTTTCCGAATTCTCGAAGCTTTCGGAAATGATGGTCAAGCTCGCCGGTGAAGTGTTCGAGCCGGTGCAGAACCGCGCCGCGATCGCCACCGACAAGCTGAAGACGACCTTCAACAAGTAAGATCGTTTTCGATAATGCGCCGGAAGGGGCGGGTGCGGCGACGCGCCCGCCCTTTTCTGTGCGCGGCATCCGCCCTATATTGGCGGTTCGTACCCGCCCCTCCGGAGCCGACCCCTTGATGACATTCGTACCGTTGCTCAGCGATGACGATAGCGATGGCGGCAAGCCCGGCGGCCCCGGCGGCACGGGGGTCGGTGTCGCCACCAAGACCCGCACCCGCACCGCCAAGCCGGCGCTGTACAAGGTGCTGATGCTCAACGACGATTACACGCCGATGGAATTCGTCGTGCTGACGTTGCAGCGCTTTTTCAAGATGACGATCGAGGATGCGACGCGGGTGATGCTGCACGTTCATCAGCGCGGCGTCGGCGTGTGCGGGATCTTCACCTATGAAGTTGCTGAAACCAAGGTCAACCAGGTCATCGATTTCGCCCGCGAGCACCAGCACCCGCTGCAATGCACGATGGAAAAGGACTGAACCTCTCCCCCCTGCAAGGGAGGGGCCGGGGGTGGGTAAGTCCGGGCCCTGCGCCATCGCGCCCCCTCGCGTTACCGGCGCGCAAGCCCTAGCCCCACGCTATGAGCCACCTGCCCTCCTTCACCCCCGGTGCCCATGCCGTCGTCATCGGCGCCAGCGGAGGTATCGGCGCGGCGCTCGCAGACCTGCTCGACGCCGATCCGCACTTCGCCCGGGTAACCCGGCTGTCGCGCGCGAGCGGCCTTGATCTCGCCGATCCCGCCAGCATCACCGCCGCTGCGGCCGCGCTTGTCACGCCGCCCGATCTTGTAATCTGCGCCACCGGCCTGCTGCACGCCGATGGCCTGGCGCCCGAACGCGACCTGCGTATGCTGTCGCCCGATGCCTTTGCCCGCGCCTTTGCGGTCAACGCCACCGGGCCGGCGCTGGTCGCGCAGGCGTTCCTGCCGTTGCTGCCCAAGGGTCGGAAGACGCTGTTTGCGGCGCTGTCGGCGCGCGTCGGTTCGATCTCCGACAATCGCCTTGGCGGCTGGCACGCCTATCGCGCGTCGAAAGCGGCGCTCAACCAGATCCTGCGCACCATCGCCATCGAACAGGCGCGCAAGAATCCGGCCAGCATCGTCATCGGGCTGCACCCCGGCACCGTCGATACCGGGCTGTCAAAGCCGTTCCAGCGCAATGTGAAGACGCTGTTCAGCGCGACCGAATCCGCCACGCACCTGCTGGCGGTGATCGAAGCGGCGACGCCGGTGCAAAGCGGCCGCCTGTTCGACTGGCAGGGCGCCGAGATCGCACCCTGAACCGCCGCCATGGCGGTCCCGACCTAGGCCACGCCGCCGGTCACGTCCCCGGCATCGACCGTCAACCCGTCGATACCATCCTGAATCCCGGCGGCGGCGCGCCGACCCCACCAGATTGCCAGGGCGCCGAGTGCCAGACCGCCAACAATTGCCTTCAACATGATGCGTCTCCTTCGAATCCTTGAACCCGATACACGCAGCGAAGTTCCGCCCTGCGACCACGGCATGGCTGCCCCGCAAGCCGTGCATCTGGAACAACATCCGCTGCCGCCCCAAATTGTCGTCAAACGGGCACTCCGCCCATTCCCAAGGGGTAATTGATCATGATGCTTCACCGTCCTGCCGGCCAGCGCGGCAAATTCGATTTCGGCTGGCTCGACACCGCCCACAGCTTCAGCTTCGGCGAGTATCGCGACCCCAAATTCATGGGGTTCCGGTCGCTGCGCGTCATCAACGAGGACAAGCTCGCCGGCGGCGGCGGCTTCCCGACGCACCCGCATGCCGACATGGAAATCGTCACCTACATCCTCGATGGCGCGCTCGAACATCGTGATTCGCTCGGCACCGGCGAGATCATTCGCCCCGGTGACGCGCAACGGATGAGCGCCGGCACCGGCATCCGCCATTCCGAATTCAACGCCAGCGCCACCGATCCGGTGCATCTGCTGCAGATCTGGCTGATCCCCAGCGAACGCGGCATCGCGCCGGGCTATGAACAGAAAACGCTGCCGGTCGCACAGCCAGGCGAAACCCGGCTCGACCTGATCGCATCGCCCGACGGCGGACCCGAAGCGGTGACCATCCGCAGCGATGCCACGATCAGCCGGGCGCTGCTGGCGCCGGGCGGCAGCCTTGCCGTGCCGGTCACCCGCGGGCATTCGTGGCTGCAGGTGGCGCGCGGCAGCCTGATTGTCAGCGGCCAGCCGCTGGCGCAGGGCGACGGGCTGGCGACGAAGGACATCGCCACGCTCGACCTCAACAGCAGCGAAGGCGCCGAGGTGCTGGTCTTCGACCTCGGCTAGGCTGCGCGCGGGGGGAGTGGACAGCCCTGTCCCCTCCCCCTAGCTTGCGCGCCTGTGGCCACCACCTCCCCGACACGCGGCCGCGATGCCGGGCTGGTTGCCGGCATCGGACTGGGCGGCCTTGTCGGCAATTTCGTCGGTTTCATCATCGGCGGCGCAATCTTTGTCGTGCCGCGCGACATTGCGGCAGCGCTCGGGCCGTGGGGGCCGCTCGGCTATGTCGCCGGCGCCATCGTGATGGGCGCCATCATGTTGTGCTTTGCCGAAGCGGCGGCGCGGGTGCCGACCAGCGGCGGCATCTATGGTTTCGCCACCACCGCCTTCGGCACCTATTGGGGCTGGCTGACCGGGGCACTGAACTGGGCAAGCAACGCCCTCGCGAGCGCTGCCGGCGCCGTGGCCGCTGTCGCCGCGGCCAGCCTGTTCGTTCCGGCGCTCGGCGATGGCGCGGCGCGCGCCGCCGCCATTGTCGCGCTGTATGTCGCGCTGGTGCTGATCAACATCCGCAGCGTCGCCACCGCATCGCGTTTCATCTCGGCGGCGACGGTGCTGAAGCTGATCCCGATCGTGCTGTTCCTCGTCATCGGCGCGGCGTTCGTCGCGCCGGCCAATTTGCGCATGCCGCTGCCCGCCGGCGGCGATGCCGATATCGGCCGCGCCGCCATCCTGGGGCTGTTCATGTTCACCGGCATCGAGGCCGGGCTGGGCGTGGCGGGGGAAGTGCGCAACCCGGCGCGCACGATCCCGCGCGCCATCGCGATCTCGCTGGCGGTGGTGACGTTGCTCTACATCGCCATCCAGACCGTCGCGCAAGGGCTGATCGGCAATGCCCTCGCCGACGCGCCGTCGCCGCTCGCTGCGGCGCTGGGCAGCATATCGCCGGCCCTTGGCGCGATGATGGCGGTCGGCGCGATGATATCGATCGTCGGCTGGCTGGCGAGCGACATGCTGAGCTCGCCACGGGTGATCTTTGCCGCGGCGCGCGATGGCTATTTGCCGGCGCTGTTCGGCCGGCTCGACGCCCGCCACCATGCCCCGCAAATCGCGGTGATCACCCATGCGGTGGTCATCATCGGGCTGGCGCTGACCGGCAGCTTCAAGGCGCTGGTCATCGCATCGACGCTGGTGACGCTGATTGTCTATGTCATCGGCTGCGCGGCGGCGATCCGGCTGCGCGCTGCCGATGTCGCGCTGGCCGGCCCGGTGTCGCGTATACCGGGGCTGTGGCCGGCGGCCTGTATTGCGTTTGGCGCCAGCGCCTGGCTGGCGGCGCAATCGACACAGGCCGAGGCGGTGGCGATTGCCGGGCTGGTCGCGATGGTGACGGTGCTTTACCGGCTGCGGCGAAAAGCTCAGCCCTTGACCGCCGCATAGGCCGCGAGCGCCCGCGCCCGCCCCTCGGCATGGCCGATGATTGGCTTGGGATAGCTGCGGCCCAGCGTGACGCCGGCGGCGCGCAGCATCATCGGCTCCGCCTCCCACGGCGCATGGATATCGGGATCGCGCAGCGCGGCAAGCTCGGGCACCCAGCGGCGTATATAGCCGGCGGCGTCGAACTTGGCGCTTTGCGACACCGGCGCGAACACCCGGTTGAACGGCGACGAATCGACGCCCGACCCCATCACCCATTGCCAGCCCAGCGAATTGGCGCCGAGATCGGCATCGACCAGGCAATCCCAGAACCAGCGTTCCCCCAGCCGCCAGTCGATCAGCAGATGCTTCACCAGGAACGATGCGGCGATCATGCGGACGCGATTGTGCATCCAGCCGGTCGCCCATAATTGTCGCATCCCGGCATCGACGATGGGATAGCCGGTGCGGCCGTGTTGCCAGGCTGCCAGGTCATCGGGGGCCTGGCGAAAGCCCAGATCATCGAACTGCGCGCGGCCCGGCACATCGCCGTGATCAGGGAACTGGTCGAGGATGTTGGCGGCGAAATCGCGCCAGCCGAGCTCGCGCAGATAGGGCTCGGCATCCGCCGCCGGAATCGCATCGGCAACGGCATGCCAGACGGCGCGAACCGAGATTTCGCCGAGCGCGAAATGCGGCGACAATCGCGATGATCCTTCCTGCGACGGCAGGTTTCGCGCCGTGTCGTAATCGCGCGCGACGGCGATGAACTGCGCCAGCCGCGCGGCGGCACCGGCCTCGCCCGGGGTCCAGATGTCGAAATCGCCCGACCAATCGGGGCTGGTCGGCAACAGCTGCCAATCGGCGAGGGCGTCGCCGGCCGGCGCTGCCGCAAACACCATCTCGGGCACCGGCTGCGGCCTGGCCGGCGGCATTTGCTCGAGCAGCTTGCGCCACCACGGCGTGAAGATGCGATAGCGGCCGCCGCTGCCGGCGAGCACGCTGGCCGGCGGGGCGAGCAGTGCGCCGTGATAGCGCCTGAGCGTCACGGCCCTGGCGACGGCGGCGTCCTGCGCCTTGGCCCAGGGTTCATAATGCGTCAGCGTGTGGACCGCCGCAGCGCCCATGGCCTGCGCCACCTGCGGCACGATATCGGCAGCGCGGCCGCGCTTCAGGATCAGCGTGCCGCCGCGTGCCGCGAGGTCGCGGCCCAGCGCGGCAAGGCTGTGGTGCAGCCACCAGCGCTGCGCGGCGCCCATGCGCCAATGGCCCGGCGCCTCGTCATCGAGGACGAACAGCGCGGCCACCGGCCCCGCCTTGGCGGCGCCAATCACTGCGGCATGATCGCCGAGGCGGAGATCGTTGCGGAACCAGATGAGATGCAGTGCTGACATCGCCTGCCTTTAGCCGCTAAAGACCGTCCATGTCGCGGCCCCTGCCGCTGGTGGAGACGCGCCCGAATGCCGCAACTGGCCTATGTCGACGGCAGGATGGTGCCACTGCGCGATGCGATGATCCATGTCGAGGATCGCGGGCTGCAATTTGCCGATTCGCTTTATGAAGTCTGCGCCATCCTCAACGGCCGGCTGCTCGATTGGGATGGCCATTTGGCGCGGCTGCGGCGCGGGCTGGCGGCGCTGTTCATCGATTTCCCGATGACCGACGCGGCGCTGGGCATCGTCGCGCGGCGGCTAGTGGCGGTCAACGGCCAGCGCGATGGGCTGTTGTATATCCAACTGACGCGGGGCAGCGCGCGGCGCGACCATGGCTTTCCGGACGGTGCCTCGCCAAGCCTGATCATGACCGTCCGCCGCTTCGATTTCGCCCAGCGGGTGCGGCAGCAGGCAACCGGCGTCGGCGTCATAACGGTGAACGACATGCGCTGGCGGCGCGTCGATCTGAAAACAACGGGGCTGCTGGCGAATGTCATGGCCAAGCAGGATGCCCGCGCCGCCGGCGCTTTCGAAGCCTGGCTGGTTGCCGAGGACGGCACTGTCCGCGAAGGCAGCTCGACCAACGCCTGGATCGTGCAGGGCGGCCGGCTGATCACCCATCCCTTGTCGGCATCGATCCTGCCCGGCATCGCGCGCAGTGCGCTGATCGACCTTGCTCGCACCGCGCAGATCGGCGTCGACGAACGGCCGTTCAGCCTCGACGAGGCGCTGGCCGCCGACGAGGCGCTGCTGACCTCGACGACCGCACCGTTGTTGCCGGTGGTGCGGATCGACGGCCAGGCCATCGGCGGCGGCACGCCGGGGCCGGTCGCGGCACGGCTTGCGCCGCTCGTGTGGGGGGAAATCGCCCGCCAGACCGGCTGGCAGGCCCATTGAAAAGGGGCGCCGTGGCGCCCCTTTCGTCGTTCACATCGGCGGCGGCATGTCGGCGCCATCCATCCCGCCGCGGCCGCGCATGCCGCCCCGGCGCTCACGCCATTGCTGCATCCGCGTCTCCATCCGCGATTTCAGCGCCCGGCTGTCGGTGACAAAGGCCTTGCGGTCGGCAACCGAAAGCTTGCCGAACGCCGCCAGCATCGCCGCCTGATGGCGTTCGCGGCTGGCATTGGAGGCGTTGCGTTCATCATCCATCGCCCGGCGCAGCGCGCCGGTATCGAGCCGGTCGGCCTCGAGGATGGTCAGCATCCGGTCGCGTGCCGCCTTGACGTTGGCGTGCTCGGCCTTGCGGTCTTCAACGCGCATGGCGTCCCACACCGTCTTGCGGCCGGCCTCGCTCATCGACGGAAAGGCGCGCGGGCCGCCCATCATGCCGCCGCGGCCGCCCTTGCGGTTGCCCCAGCCACCGGCATCAGGGCCGGCGCGCATTGCGGCACCCGCGGCCGGCGGCGCTGCCGACTGTGCCAGCGCCGGCGCGGCGGCGATCAGCACCGCGCCCAGCGCCGCGGCGCGCCATGCAGCGGCACCGGTTGAAAACTTGGTCATATCAGGTCGTCCTCATCAGCGGTCGGCGTGAACACATAGGCAAAGGCTTCGGCATCACTGCCGGTCGGCCCGCCCTGCACCGTGGCCGACGGCACGGTGGCATTGGAAAAGCTGGAAATGCTGGCAATCTGCGTCGATGTCGTATCGCGCGCCGGCGCCAGCGCGATGACCCCGGCGATTGCCGCCGCCATCGCCCCGCCGAGGATCCAGCCACGACTCGCGGTCTGCGGCATGGCCTGCTGCTGCGGCTGGCGGGTAATGGCGGCGAGGTCGATGGTGCCCATTGCCGGCGCCACCGCCCAGTCCGCCAGCATGGCATCGAGGTCGCGCGCCTCGGCCAGCGCCGCCGCGACCTGCGGATCGGCAGCCAACGCCAGCACCGCGGCGCGCTCATCGGCCGGCCAGCGGCGCGCGTCGGCGCCATGGGCAGCGATGATTTCAAGGGCGCGATCGATAGTCACTCAGCCGGTTCCACTGCGAGAAGGTTACGTAACTCCATACGAGCCCGGCCCAGCAATCCCTCGACCGCCTTGGGCGTCGCGTCGAGCATTTCGGCGATTTCCGCCATGCTGAGGCCGTCGCCGTGGAACAGCACCAGCGCCGCGCGCTGGCGCGCTGCCAGATGCGCCATCGCGGCGTCGAGCCGGCTGCGCTGGTCATTGGCAACCGCGGCCTGATAGGGGTCGGGCGCGTCGCTGGCGACGTGATCGGCGGCTTCCAGCGGCGCCACCAGCCTGAGCGCGCGGCGGCGATCGAGACACAGGTTGATGACGATGCGGCGGAACCAGCCCTCGACCGAACCACGCGCCGGATCATAACGATCGGCGAGCGTCCACAGCCGCGTCAGCGCGATCTGGACGACATCTTCGGCGGCGGCGCGATCATTGAGCGTGCGATCGGCGAGGCGCAGCCCCGGGCCCTGCAGCGTCCGCGCCAGCTCGTTGAACGCCGCCGTTTCACCCGCCGTCACCCGCGCCATCAGCCCGGGTAGCGGGCTGGCCGGCACGACGGGTGGCGGAACAGGCTGGATGCTCATCAATGCCGATCATACGCGCGCTGGCGCGAATTCCCCCGCCGGCGATTGCGCTGCGGCCCATTGCGCCGCCAGACCGGCGGCATGGCGGCGCGCCACCGCCATGCGATCGGCCGCATAGCCGCCCCCCAGCGTCGACGCGATGGCGATGCCGCGCGCCCTCGCCGCGCGCACCACCAGCGCATCGCGCGCCACCAGCCCGGCATCGCTGAGCGCCAGCCGGCCCAGCCGATCATCGGCGTGCGGATCGACGCCGGCCTGGAACAGCACCAGATCGGGGCCGAGCGCCAGCAGCGGCGGCAGTTCAGCGCCGAGGATCGCGAGATATTCGGCATCGCCGATGCCATCAGGCAGTTCGACATCGCGGAAACTGCGCGCCTTGCGCACCGGAAAGTTGCGCGCCGCGTGCATAGAAAAGGTGATGATGTCGCTGCTGCCGGCAAAGATCACCGCGGTGCCATCGCCCTGGTGGACATCCAGATCGACGATCAGGACGCGGCGCGCCGCACCTTCCGCCACCAGGCGGTTGGCGGCGATGGCGAGATCGTTGGTGACGCAATAGCCGGCACCGCCATCGGGCAGCGCATGGTGGCTGCCGCCGGCACCATTGGCGGCATAACCGGCGCCATTCTTGCTGGTCGCGAGCGCGCGCAGCGCGGCGGCATGGGTACCACCCGCTACCGACAAGGTCCGGCGGGCGACATCATGCGTGACCGGAAAGCCGATGCGACGTTCGCGCTCCGCCGGCACGGTCGCCGCCAGCACCGCCGCGACATAATCGAGATCGTGCACCGCCTCGACCCAGTGCCGCGGCATCGGCGGCGCGGCGGTAATGGCGACCGGCTGGCCGGCCTCGGCCAGCGCATCGAGCAGCAGCGCATATTTCGACATCGGGAAGCTGTGCCCGGCGGGGAGCGCGGCGACATAATCCGGGTGGTGAAACAGCGGCAGCGGTGTCACTTGGCACCCCGTCTTCCCGGTGCCAGACATCTCACGCCAATGCGCGCGACGCCATTTCGAGCACGTCCTTGCTCACCCCCGCCGTCGCGACGATGCGTTCGAGCTGCTGGCGCATCATCGCACCGCGTGCCGCATCGAAGCGCCGCCAGCGCCCCAGCGGCACGGCCAGCCGCGCCGCCGATTGCGGATTGACGCGATCGACGGCGAGCAGCTGGTCGGCAAGCAGGGCATAGCCGGCGCCGTCACCGCTGTGGAAATGGCGCTGGTTGGCCCCGAAGGCGCCGACCAGCGAGCGTAGCCGGTTGGGGTTGGTGATGCTGAAATCCGGATGGTCGAGCAGCGCCCGCACCCGCGCCACCGTATCGGCGCGCGTCGCCAGCGCCTGCACCGTGAACCATTTGTCGATGACGTCGTTGTTGCCGGCAAAGCGCCGGTGGAAATCGACAAGGCAAGCGTCGCGTTCGGCGCTGTCGGTGTTGATCAGCGCGGTCAGCGCACCCATGCGGTCGGTCATCGTCGCGGCGCTGTCATATTGCGATTTCGCGGCGGCGATGGCGGCCGGTGATCCCGCCATGACCAGATAGGCGAGCGCAACATTGGCGAGGCGGCGGGCGCCCTTGGCCTCCGGTGTCAGCGCCGTGCCGCTGCCGCTGTGGCGGCGCCAGGCATCCCACCATTGCGGTTCAAGCGCGGATGCGATCGCATTGCGGGCGGCTTCGCGGCGGCGGTGGATGCCCTCGACATCGACCGTGCGCGCCTGGTCGCCGATGAAGCTTTCGGTCGGCAGCAGCACCGCCTCGCCGACGAACGCCGCGTCGAGCCGCCCGGCGGCACCATCGGCGAGCGTCGCGGCGACCGCGGCGACGAGTTCCGCCGGGTCGTCATCGGTGGCCAGCACGTCGAGCGCCAGCCGCTGCATTGCTTCCCAGCGCGCGAACGGGTCGTCGTCGTGCCCGGCAAGAAACGCCAGGTCGGCGCGCGAGGTCGGCGCATCGACCATAACCGGCGCTGAAAAATCGCGGTTGAGCGACAGCAGCGCCGGTTCGCCGACACCTTCGAACGCCACCACGGTCACCGGGTCGCGGATCTCGACAATGCGCTCGTCGCACAGGCGCTTGCCGCTGGTGGCGCCGATCAGCGCCAGCCGGAACGGCATGTGCACCGGCTGTTTGGTCAACTGGCCAGGCGTCGGCCCCTGGCTCTGGGTCAGTTCGACGACGACCGTCGTTCCGGTCTGGCGCGTGCGCACCGAAACCTTGGGGGTGCCGGCCTGGTCGTACCAGCGGCGAAACTGCACGAGGTCGCGGTCGTTGGCGTCTTCCATCGCCGCGACCCAATCCTCGCAGGTTACGGCCTGGCCGTCGTGGCGATCGAAATACAGGTCGGCGCCTTTGCGGAAACCCTCGGCGCCGAGCAGCGTGTGGAGCATCCGGATTACTTCGGCGCCCTTGTTGTAGATTGTCGCCGTGTAGAAATTGGCGATCTCGACATAGTGATCGGGGCGGATCGGGTGCGCCAGCGGCCCGGCATCCTCAGGGAATTGCACCGCGCGCAGGCCGCGCACATCGTCGATACGGCGCACCGCGGCACTGCCCTGGTCGGCGGAAAACTGCTGGTCGCGGAAAACCGTCAGGCCTTCCTTGAGGCTCAGCTGGAACCAGTCGCGGCAGGTGACGCGATTGCCGGTCCAGTTGTGAAAATATTCATGCGCGACGACCCCGGCGACGCCGTCGAAATCGGCGTCAGTGGCGGTTTCGGCATCGGCGAGGATGAACTTCGAATTGAAGATATTGAGGCCCTTGTTCTCCATCGCGCCGGCGTTGAAATCGCTGACGGCGACGATGTTGAACTGGTCGAGATCATATTCGCGGCCATATTCGCGTTCATCCCACGCCATCGACGCCTTCAGCGCCGCCATGGCGTGGGCGCAGCGCGGTACATCGGCTTCGGCGACCCAGATCGCCAGCTCGACCTTGCGCCCCGACATCGTCGTGAAACTGTCGGTCAGCGCCGCCAGGTCGCCGGCGACCAGCGCGAACAAATAGCTGGGTTTCGGCCAGGGGTCGCTCCAGGTCAGCGCGTGGCGGCCATCGCCGAGCGCATCGGGTACGCCGCGATCGCCGTTCGACAGCAGGATCGGGAAGCGCGTCGCGTCGGCTTCCATGCGCACTTTGTAAACCGACAGGACATCGGGGCGATCGGGAAACCAGGTGATGGCGCGAAAGCCTTCGGCCTCGCACTGGGTCACCAGCCGGCCCTGGCTGGCATAAAGCCCCATCAACCTGGTGTTGCGCGCCGGCTGGATGGCCACTGCGATCTCGATAACGGCGGCATCGGCGGGGATCGTCAGCACCAGCTGCTCGCCTTGCGGCGCTGCGTTGACAGGGACGCCGTCGATAAGGATCGAAAGTGTTTCAAGGCCCTGGCCATCGAGCACCAGCGGACGATCATGATGGCCGTTGCGGCGGACGGTCAGCTGTGACTTGACGATGGTGCGATCGGGATCGAGCGCGAAATCCAGCGCGACTTCGGGCAACAGCCAGTCGGGCGGCGCATAGTCGGACAGCCGGACGGCATTGGGAAGCTGCGGAATCGCCTGGGCATCGAGCATCATCATGTCCGCATATTGGCGACCGAATCAGGCGGTGTCGAAGGCGTTCTCGCACAACCGCTTACAACGACAGCGCCGGACCCGCGAGGGCCCGGCGCTGCGCTGTCGAACCGACGAAGCTTACTTCTCGGTCGTCGTCGTCTTTTCGGTCGTCGTGGTGGTGGCCTTCGTGGCGCCATCCTCGATCGCGTCGGCTTTGGCTTCGCCGGCATCCTTGACCGCGTCAGCCTGCTCGCGCATCGCGTCGGCAGTGGCTTCGGCGCCAGCGTTCATCTGGTCGCTGGTTGTGCTTGCGGTCGATTCGGCAGCATCCGCGGCAGTGTCGATGTTCGACGCCGTCACATCGGCCGAATCGCGCACGGCATCGGCCTGCTTTTCTGCAGGCGACTTGTTGCAGGCGGCAAGGACGAGGCCAGCGGTAAGGACGATCGCCATCGGCGTGAGATTGGTCTTCATTGCACGATACTCCTGTTGGGTCGCAGAACCGACAACGGGCTGCACCCGGGTTGGTTCCGCAAGCACGATGCCGAAGCGCTGCCGACGAATGCGACACGCTGGATAAATTGAACCCGGCCGCGTCCGGGGGGCGAGCGTGGCCGGGTTCGTTTTCAAGGCAGCGAAAGCGGGGGGACTGATCTCGCTGCCCCATCACCAAACGCGCTCACCACACTGCGGTTGCAGGCGGCGCAACAGTTTCTTCACGTCGCGATTCCGTGCCCCTGCTTGCGGAGCCGTGGCAGGCGTGTATTGTTATCACACTACACCAGCCGGGACTAACAATGCCATTCGATGCCGAACTCGCGACCCAGGCCTATATGGCCACCCTCAACGGCGCGGCGCGAGCGCGCTCAGACGGCTATTTCGAAGGCGGCTACTGGCTGACGCTGTGGGATGCGGTGGTGACGGTGGCCACCGCCTGGCTGGTGCTGCGGCTTGGCTGGGCGGCGCGCCTGTCGGCCTGGGCGCAGGCCCGCACACGGCAGAAGTGGCTGCAATCCTTCCTGTTTGCCTTGCCTTACATGTTGCTCGCCGCCGTTATCTCATTGCCGTTCACCCTCTACCGCGAGTTTTTCCGTGAGCGCCAATATGGCCTGATGAACCAGAGCCTTGGCGCATGGGCCGGCGAGAACGCACTCATCATCGGCATCAACGCGCTGATCTTTGCCCTGTTGTTCATCGGCATCCATGCCGCGATGCGACGCGCGCCAAGAAGCTGGTGGGCGATCGGATCGGGCATCACCATCGCCGGGCTGGCCGTCATCATCATGGCCGGGCCGGTGTTTTTCGAACCGCTGTTCAACAGCTACACGCCGTTGCCGGCCAGCCCGGTTCGCGATGCCGTGCTGTCGATGGCGCGCGCCAATGGCGTGCCGGCCAGCAATGTCTATCTCGTCGATGCGTCGAAGCAGTCCGACCGGATCTCGGCCAATGTCGCCGGGCTGTTCGGCACCACCCGCATCGCGCTCAACGACAATCTGCTGAAACAGCCGGTCGACGAAATCCGCTCGGTGATGGCGCACGAACTTGGCCACTACGTCCTCAACCACATCTGGAAGATGCTGATCGCGCTGACGTTGCTGATAGCCATCGCGTTCTTTATCATGGGGCGACTGTTGCCATGGCTGCTGGCCCGCCACGGCGCCGGCTGGGGCGTGACCAGCATTGCCGACCCGGCCGTCCTGCCGGTGGCCTTCATCATCCTCGCCGTCGTCAGCCTGGCGCTGTCACCGTTGACCAGAACGCTGATCCGCACCCAGGAAATGGAGGCCGATCGCTTTGGCCTCAATGCCGCGCGCGCACCCGATGCCTTTGCCCGCACCGCGATGAAGCTGTCGCAATATCGCAAGATCGAGCCGTCACCGATCGAGGAAGCGGTGTTTTTCGACCATCCGTCGGGTCACACCCGCGTGCTGACCGCGATGCAATGGAAAGCCGAGCATATGGGGCAGGCGGACGTGCGCTAGGGTCAGGCGACCCAACCCCAGCCATCATGAGCGTTGTAGGCCGCTGTCAACTGCAGGTTGGTGCTGTTGGTATTGCAGATGATGACACGCTTCGTCGATGTATCGCCCGAACCAGCGCCGGCCATGTTCTCGTCGGCGTGCGAAAATATCCGTAGTGGAATATTGGCAAGTCCATGCAGGCCACGCATCGCCGCCGACACCTGGAACAGGCAACTGTTGTTGCCGTTATTGCACGGCATCAGCTTGCAATCGATGTCGATGCGCGTGATATTGGCGATCGTCACGCCTTGCAGCGCCGCCGTCACCGCAGCATTGGCCATCTGGCCCTGGTTGGTCACGATTGTGCGCCAGTATTTCTGGTCGGGGTGGGCGCTGACCTGGTTGCTGGCGGCGGCGCTGACCACCGGGCCGCAGCGCACAATCGTACCGTCATTCAAAAAGGCATGTGCGACATACGGCACCGCGACATCGGCATACCAGTCACGGACCAGAGTGTGGATGTCGACCGTGCCATGCTTCGACGCTGCTTTTGACCTTTGAACGCTCATTGCCGCGGCTCCGACCTGCAATCGCAATTGCAAAATACCAGCTTGAGGATGGCCGCTCAAGTCTCGCTCGCCAGCGCCAAGGCGAGTTGCCATAACAGCGCGATGCAGCTTCTTGTTCTCGGCCTTGGCTACACCGCCGGCCATTTCGCCAACGCCTTTCCCGGCGCCGTCACGGCGTTGCGCAGCCGCGCCGTACCGGGCGTGCTGACACTCGACGATCCCGCCCTGCCGGCCGCCATTACCTCTGCCACGCACATCCTGTCCTCGGTGCCGCCAGCAGCCAACGGCGTCGATCCGGTGCTCGCCGCGCACGCTGCCGCCATTGCCGCGGCCCCGGCGCGCTGGATCGGCTATCTGTCATCGACCGGGGTCTATGGCGATGCCGGCGGTGCGTGGGTCGACGAGGCGTCGCCGCTGCGTGGCCGGCGATCGGGGCGGCTGGCGGCCGATGAAGCCTGGCAATCGCTGCATCCGGCGGTGCGGGTGTTCCGCCTGCCGGGCATCTACGGCCCGGGCCGGTCGGCGCTCGATCGCCTGCGTGCCGGGCCGGTGGCGCGCATCGATCTGCCGGGCCATGTGTTTTCGCGCGTCCATGTCGACGACATCGTCGGTGCGCTGCTGGCCAGCATGACGCGGGGGGCGCCCGGCATCTACAATCTGTGCGACGACGAACCGGCACCGGGCGAGGCGGTCACCGCCTTTGCCGCCCGGCTGCTCGGCCAGGTGCCGCCACCGCTGCAAAGCCTCGAGGCCGCGCAATTGTCGCCGATGGGCCGGGCCTTTTATGGCGAATGCCGCCGCGTCGCCAATGGCAAGATGACGCGGGATTTGGGCTATGAATTGCGCTATCCAGACTATCGACGCGGGCTTGCTGCCTGCCTGAGGGAGATCAACCCATGAAGTTCGGTGCCGGCCAGTCGGTCAAGCGTGTCGAGGATGTCCGGTTGCTGACCGGCAAGGGCAATTTCACCGATGACCTGCAGCGCGAGGGCATGCTGTACGGCGTCACCCTGCGCTCGCCCTATGGCCATGCCGAAATCACGGCGATCGATACCGCCGCGGCGCGCGCCATACCCGGCGTCGTTGCCGTCTATACCCATGCCGATATCGCCGATTATGGCCCGATCCCCTGCCTCGTGCCGTTTTCCGCGCCGCTCGAAACGCCGCGCATCCTGCTGGCGAAGGATCGCGTGCGTTTCGTCGGCGATGCCGTGGCCTTTGTTGTCGGCGAAAGCCGCGAGGCTGCCCGCGCCGGCGCCGAGGCGATCGAGGTCGATTACCGCGAACTGCCCGTCGTCGCTTCGATCGATGCCGCCATCGCGCCGGGCGCACCGAAGATCTGGGACGAAGCCAAATCGAACAGCCTTTTCGACTGGGCCGTCGGCGATGCCGAAAAGAACGCCGCCGCGATTGCCGCTTCGGCGCATGTGACCAGCCTGCGCGTCGTGCAGAACCGTGTTGCACCGACATCGATGGAGGTGCGCGCCGCGCTTGGCGAATATGATGCTGCCACCGGCACCTACACGCTGTCGACCGGCAGCCAGGGCGTCGCCGGCATGCGCCAGATGCTCGCCGGGCCGGTGCTCAAGGTCGACATGGACAAGGTCAAGATCGTCACCGGCGATGTCGGCGGCGGTTTCGGCATGAAGACCTTCCTCTACGCCGAATATCCGCTCGTCCTCCACGCCGCCAAGGCGCTGGGCAAGCCGGTCAAATGGACCGGCGAACGCGGCGACGCCTTCCAGACCGATACTCATGGCCGCGCGATGATCAGCGATGCCCGGCTGGGCTTCGATGCCGATGGCCTGATTACGGCGCTGGCGGTGGAAACCTGGTCCGATCTCGGCGCCTATCAGGCGCAATATGGCCCGGCGATCCAGACCGTCGCCGGCGGCCGCATCCTGGGCGGCGTCTATCGTATCCCGACGATCCACAATCTCGTCCACGGCGTCGTCACCAACACCGCCCCGGTCGATGCCTATCGCGGCGCCGGGCGCCCCGAATCGGCATACATTATGGAACGGTTGATCGAGGCCGCGGCGCGCGAGCTCGGGATCGGCGTCGACGATATTCGTCGCCGCAACCTGCTGACCCCCGCCGAACTGCCGCACGACAACGGCATCGGGCTGACCTTCGACATCGGCAACTTCCCCGCCGTGCTCGACAAGGCGCTTCTGCAGGCCGACTGGGCGGGCTTTCCGGCGCGCAAGGCCGCGGCCGCCGCCAAAGGCCTGCGCTATGGCCGTGGCATGGCCTATTATGTCGAGATCGCCGGCGGCGGCGGCACCGATGAATATGCCGATGTCCGTGTCGCCGGCGATGGCGTCGTCGAAATGGCGGTCGGCACGCAATCGAATGGCCAAGGCCATGAAACCGCCTATGCGCAGGTGCTGAGCGAAAAACTCGGGATCGACATGGACGATATCCGCATCGTCCAGGGCAATACCGACCGGCTCGATGTCGGCCATGGCACGGGCGGTTCGCGATCGATGGCATTCGGCGGCGGCGCCGTGCTCGCCTCGGCCGACGCACTGATCGAACGCGGCATCGAACTCGCCAAGGCCGATCTGGG